>NZ_JBRRDY010000019.1:0-87790 GCF_056759935.1 Stenotrophomonas sp. STEN035 | reverse complement strand
CGCCACCGACCAGGGCCGCCGGTTTATTCGCGGGCCGGTTCTGTGCGCCCCATGTCCGGGCACGGACGGTACCGATACACTTTTTGTGGGAGCGGCGGCAGCCGCGAAGCTCGTAGATGAGCAGATGGCAGAAATTCCCATCAGATCATTGCTATCAGCTTCGCGGCTGACGCTGCTCCGACAGTTTTGGATTGCTGGTAAGGCCCCTGCCGAGCATGGCTCGGCACTACAATGCCGTTTGGCCAAATAATCACCAGTACTCGCAAGGCATTGGTACACAAGGGCTGCAGACTCTTATCCACAGCTTGTGTATATGCTGGGACACAGCCTGTGTGGACAACGCGAGACAGAGCCGACGCTGCTGGTGATCCTGGCCAATGCGGCACGCGCAACCGCGCCGGCGGACAGCGTGCAGGCGCTGCAGGGATTGGTCCCTGCGCAATATGGCGCTGCGCTGTTCGCCGCACTCGGCGTGGTGGCTGCGTTGCGCCTGCGGCCGGCACCGCTAGACTGCAGTTCCGCCGACTGCCTGCCCAGCGACGCATGATCGAACTATTGGATCTCCGCCAGACCCTGGACAGCTTCGCCAGCTGCAACGACGACGATGAAGTGTGGGCGCGCTATGGCTGGGTTCACGTCAGCGATGGCGGCGCGTTGGGCGCATCGTTCTGGCTGCCAGCCAGCGAGGCGGAAGCGTTCGATGATGACGAGTTGCCGATGGCGGCGCGTGCCTTGGGCCTGTCCAGTTTCCTGGAGCCGGCGACGTTTGCCGATGTGCTCGATGTGCAGAAACGTCAGCGTCCGCTATCCACATTGGAGGAGTACGCGGCGGCGCTGGACTACTACGCCGAGTACGACGCGTTCCGGCAGGTGCCAGGTATCGACGAAAACCTGGGTGAAGCTTCCGAGACCGAGCAGGAAGCAGCACGGGCGCTGGGTGTCGGGCCCGGTATTTACGCCAGCTTCGATGTGGTGCTGGCGCAATGTCCTGCGCAACACGTGAAGGAAGCAGCGCGGCAGGTGGCGGGAGTGTTGGCTGTATCGATTGGCGAGGCTTTGGCTGCTTGCCGCGATCTGCCGGTGTGTCTGGGTGAACAGCTGGACCGGAAGCGCTGTGCCGGGATTGTCGCGGCCTTCGATGCCTTCGGCGTGCCATTGCAGGTGCGAGTCTACAAACCCTTCCCGTGGTCAGCAGTGCCGACGCCGATGGTTGTTGTAGGAGCGGCGTAAGCCGCGAAGCTGGCAATGCATGATGCGAAGCATTGCAGTTGCCGGAAGCTGCATCAGCTTCGCGGCTTACGCCGCTCCCACAAAAACGTCAGCACCTGTAGTGCCAAGCCATGCTCGGCAGGGGCCCTGCAAGCGCAACATCCGACACGCCATCAGCTTCGCGGCTTACACTGCTCCCACAAAAGCGTCAGCACCTGTAGTGCCGAGCCATGCTCGGCAGAGGCCCTACAAGCGCAACATCCGACACGCCATCCGCTTCGCGGCTTACGCCGCTCCTACAGCGCGGCGCTAGGTTCCTGCATTGCGAGCAACATCGGCTGCAGATTGCGGAAAATCCGCTCCAGTCGCTCCGCCCACGCTTGCTGCCCAGCCGCATCGGCAATCAGGTCCTGGCGGATCTCCAGTTCCACATGCACCAGTCCGCGGCCTTCGCCGTGCACCGGTACTGCATAGTCGCTGCTGCTGTTCACCGAATACGGTTGGTTGTCACCAACCACCAGGTCGCCTTCCTCGCGCAATGCCTGCAACAGCGCATGCGCAAAGCGTGTGTCCTGGTGGTAGAGCACGCCCGCATGCCATGGACGTTTCACGCCGGCCATCGCCGGGGTGAAACTGTGCATCATCACCAGCAGGGTCGGCACGCCTGCATCGTGCCGGCGGTCCAGCTCGGCATCGATGCGCGCATGGTAGGGCGCATGGATCGCGTCGATGCGCTGTTGGCGTTGCTGCGGATCAAGACCGAGATTGGCGGGAACAGTGGTGCCATCGCTGACTTCAGGGATCAGCGTCGGCGACACCAGCGGCCGGTTGCAGTCGATCAGCAACCGCGAATAGGTCTGCTCGATCGCCCAGGCGTCAAGACGTTCGGCCAGAGCGCGGGTGGTGCCGGCGATGCCGATATCCCAGCCGATGTGGCGGTCCAGTTCGGCCTGCGGCAAGCCCAGGTCCTGCAGCGCCTGCGGCACGCGCTGGCCGGCATGATCGGCCAGCAGCAGGAACGGGGACACGCCGCGCGGGTTGTGAACAGTGAAGACCGCCGGATCATCGGCACCGAGCAGTGGGGCGACGCCTTGCAAGCCTGAGTCAGCCACGCGGACGCCCATCCAGATGGTGTTCGATCATCCACAGGCCAGCCCACAACTTCGCGTCCAGCTCGTAGCCTTCGCCCATTTTCTCCACCAGCCAGGCTGCAGCGCGTTGGCGCGGGATGCTGTGCACGGTGATGTCTTCGCTGGCATCGCCGCCGCCGTCGCCGACCTTGCGCAGGCCGGTGGCACGCACGAAAGCGATCTTCTCGCTGCTGGCGCCGGAGGAAGTGGGGCCGATCATCAGCACTTCGGCGTGGTCGGCGGTCCAACCAGTCTCTTCCTCCAACTCGCGTACGGCTGAAACCTCGATGGATTCACCTGCATCGATATCGCCAACCAGCCCGGCCGGCATCTCGATGGTGCGCGCCTGCAGTGGCACGCGGAACTGCTCGACGAACAGCACTTCATCATCGGGGGTGACTGCGATGATGATCGCAGCCAGCCCGCCAGCATGGGTGCGCTCGCTGTACTCCCAGGTGCCGCGCACCAGCATGCGCTGGTACTTGCCTTCGTAGACGACGCGGGGTTCAGCAGTGTTCTGGCTCATGCGAACTCGTTGGCTGGAGTGGAAGGGGATTGCAGGCCGGCTGCAGTCATCAGCCGGCGGCGCGTCATCGGGCCAAAGCGCAGCGCCTCACACAACCCGCCAAGCATGTCGCCGTCGCCATTGGCGCGCACGAAACCGCCTGCGGCATTGTGCAGCGGGGCGTTCAAGGCAACCGTGGTCAGTTGGCGGAACAGGAGTGCTTGTTCGCGCTGCTCGCGCAGCCGCACCGCCATGGTGGCGGCGCCACGCAGGCGCAGGAACGGTACTTCGTCGATGCGCTCGAGCAGGGTGTCCATGCTGCCGAAATGGGCCAGCAGCACCGCCGCCGATTTGGCGCCAATGCCGGAGACGCCGGGGATGTTGTCGACTGCATCGCCGCACAGGGCCAGATAATCGGCCACCTGGTGCGCATGCACACCTTGCCGCGCCTTCACCCCGTCCGCGCCCCAACGCTGGTTGCGGGCGTAGTCCCACTGCTCGTCGTGTTCCAGCAGCAGCTGCGACAAGTCCTTGTCGGCCGAGACGATGACGCCGCGCAGGCGACCGCGACTGGCGTGCAGGGCACTGCCGATCAGGTCGTCGGCTTCGTATTCGCGGTCGGCCAGCACTTCCAGGCCCAGCGCAGCGCACAGTGCCTTGCAATGGGCGAACTGGCGGCGCAGTTCATCCGGGGCCGGGTCGCGGTTGCCCTTGTAGGCGGGATAGAGCACGTGGCGGAAGCAGCTGTCCAGCGCTTCGTCGAAAGCCACAGCGATGTGCTGCGGGCGCTCGCGCTCCAGCAGGTCGAGCAGGAAGCGGGCAAAACCGTGAACTGCGTTCACCGGCCAACCCTGCGCATCCTGGAACTCGTCGGGGATCGAGTGCCAGGCGCGGAACACATACAGGCTGGCGTCGATCAGGTAGAGCGGCGGCAGTGGAGCATTGGCAGCATTCACGGCTGCCAGTCCTGCAGCAGCGCTGCCGGATCGGGCCGTTCGCGGTCAGGGACGGCGATCTTCGGGGTGCCGATGTGGATGAAGCCGACGATCTGCTCGTTGCTGGCCAGACCCAGATGGCGGGCGACCTCGGGGTCGCTGCTCATCCACGCGGTCAGCCACTGTGCGCCGAAGCCGCAGCCCTGCGCGGCCTGCAGGAGCGCGAAGCAGGCGCAGCCGGCGGTGAGCAACTGTTCCTGTGCGGGCACCTTGGGGTTGTCCTGCAGGCGGGCAATCACGGTGATGATCAGCGGCGCATGCGAGAAACGCTGGCGGTCCTTCTCGACCGCCGCTTCGGATGCATTGGGGTCGCGCTGGCGGCTGCGCTGGGCCAGGAATTCGCCCAGTGCATGGCGCGCGTCGCCCTGCAGGCGCAGGAAACGGAACGGCACCATCTTGCCGTGGTCTGGCACGCGCACTGCCGATTGTAGCATGCGCAGCTGCGTGGCTTGATCCGGTGCTGGCTCGCCCAGTTGCAGGGAGGGCACCGAATGGCGCTGATCCAGCGCTTGCAGGAAGCAGTTGTCGGACATGGGTCACAGGGGCTGAGGCGGCTATTGATTATAGACGCCGCCGATGTACCGGCCCCTTAGCGCCGGGCGGGGTCAGTTTTGTGCGCTGTGTTGTGTGCCCTGAACAAACCGTGGGTCGCTAATAAGCGCTGAGACGCTTAGCATTGCTGGTATTGAGGTGAAGCGATCATGAGGTGGGAAATGCGCACTGCATCACTTACCCTGTTCATCTTCTCCGCCTACCATGCGCGTGCGGATTCAGGGGCCGCGTCTGCATTTCCTAAACCGTTTATCAGAAGAGCAGCGCCTGTAAGGGTGTGGAGCCTTTGCGCATGATGTCCAGTCCGCATCCCGCCGGTCAGCCCGGTCGTAACCAGAACCTGCTTGGCGTGGCCCGCGAGGCTGCCTTGCCTGTGCTGTCGCAGGCCTTTGCCAAGGTACTGGCGGGGTTTGATGACGCCTTGTTCGACCGCGCCGAGACGGCTGGCCCGTCGCAGCTGGCGTTCCTGGATGGCATGCGCGAGCTGCGCCGCCGCCGCGATGAAATCTCCCGTCGTTTCGACTCGCACCTGCAGCAGGCCTGGGCTGCGCTGGAAGCGGGCACCCCGCAGTCGGCTGAAACCGTATTGGCCGGGCAGAGCGACGGCGGTCTGAGCCTGGTCCCCGAACACATTCTTGAGTCACGCCTGGCCGTGCGCAATTTTGCGACCGTGCTGTTGCGCGACTGGAAGCAGGTATTGCAGCGCATCGATCACCGCCTGGCCTGGGTGGCTGGGGTGGCGGCGCTGGATGCCGATACCAACCCTATTGGGCCGGAGCACATTGGTGTTGCCGTGCACGAGGCGTTCTACACCTGCGACCTGGCCGCGGAAGTGCGGCTGGTGCTGTTCAAGTTGTGCGAGCGTGAGTTTGCGGCCGGTATTGGCAAGCTCTACCAGGCAGTGGACGAGCGACTGGCTCAGGCCGGTGCCGCACCCGAGATCGCCGCACCACGCCGTTCCACGTCGCAGCGCACGCCTGCCGAGCAGATGGCGCAGGCTGCACAGGAAGAAGAGGAAGGGTTCGACCCGGGTCACGCGCCGATGTGGGCGCGGCGCTTTTCCGAACGCTGGAGCCAGCGCCGCGGCAGCATGGCTGGCCAGGCTGCCGCGCAGGCAGCAGCAGGTTTTGATGCCGAACAGGCCTTTGGCAATCCACAGAACATGGTGCTGGAAGCACTGCACGAGCTGCTGGCGCAGAGCCGGCAGACCCGTGAAGGCGCCTCTGCGTCCTCAGCTGACGCGGGGCAGACCGGAGCTGGCCATCAGCGCTCTCTAAACCAGCGCGAGATGATGTCGGTGTTGTCGCTGCTGCAGGCCACGCCCAGCGCAACCCTGCGTGCGGCGGTGGGCGAGGACGGTGAATCGCTGGCGCAGCGGCTCAAGAGTGAAGTGCTGTCCGGTGCGACGCGGCTGGGTGTGGACCCGCAGCAGACGCATCTGGACCCGCAGGACGAGGACGCCATCGACCTGGTCGGCATGCTGTTTGACGTGATGCTGGACGAGCGCGATCTGGAAGGCCGCTCGCGCGAGCTGATCGGCCGGCTGGTGGTGCCCTTCGTCAAGGTCGCCATGCTCGACCGGCGCATGTTCGTGCAGAAGACCCATCCGGCGCGCAAGCTGCTCAATTCGCTGGCCGAGGCCTGCGAGGGCAATGCCGGTGAAAGCCAGGCCGAGCGCGCGCTGATGGGCAAGGTCGAAGAAATCATTGAACGGTTGACCGCCGAGTTCAACGAGAACCTGGCGATCTTCCTGACGTTGGAAGAAGAATTCCGCGACTTCCTGGCCCAGCATCGGCGCCGGGTTGAGATCACTGAACGGCGTGCGGCGGAAACCCAGCGCGGCCAGGAAAAACTGGAAGTCGCGCGCAACCGTGCCGCTGCCGAGCTGGACAAGCGTGTTGCCGACGCGACCCTGCCCAAGGCCATCGCAGATTTCCTGCGCCAGCCCTGGAATCACCATCTCACCCTCACCTTGTTGCGTGAAGGTGACGAAGGCGAGGGCGTGACCGAGGCCTTGAAACTGGCCGACGACGTGCTGGAAGAGGTGGTCGAGGCGCGTCGTCATATCGTCGGCAAACCGTGGCTGCAGTCCTGCCAGCCGGGCCTGCGCAAAGTGTTTGCCAGTGTCGGCTTGCACGGCGATGGCGGCACCACCGCGATCGATGCCTTGCACGACACCTTGCAGTCCATCGCCGAGCTGCGCCCGGAACTGGAACGCGCGCTGCCGGAACTCCCACAGGTAGCCCTGCCAACGCCGCCGGCGCCAGAAACACCCGCCATCGAGTTTGGCAGCGCGACCAAGGCCGAGGACTTCGACGACACCGATGCCGAGCGTTTCCGCCGGATGGAGATTGGCACCTGGCTGGATTTCATCGACAAGGACGGCAAGATGCAGGCCGGCAAGTTGTCGTGGGTGAGCCCGATCTCCTCGCGGCTGCTGTTCGTCAACCGTCGCGGCATTCGCTTCTGCGTGGCCTCGCCGGAAGAACTGGCGGTGATGGTGCGCTTGGAGCGGCTGCGTCCGCACGTGGATGACGGTGCCTTCGACAGCGCCATGCAAGGTGTGATCGACCGCCTTGAGCCGCAGGGCGCAGCGCGCTGATTGCAAACCGGCAGGCCAAGGCCTGCCGCACAAGGCACCGGCTTTGCTACGATCCGGCGGTTGATCCGCTGCGCATCGAGGACTGGAATGGCCGTAGATGTCTTGGTATTGAAGGAAACCGCTGAAGGCGAGCGACGCGTTGCCGCCACGCCGGAAACGGTGAAGAAGCTTGTTTCAGCCGGCGCGCAGGTACACCTGCAGTCCGGCGCAGGTACGGCCGCGGGCTTCCCCGATCAGGCCTATGTGGATGCTGGTGCACAGCTGGGTGACGCGTTGGAAGACGCGGATCTGGTGTTGTGCGTACAGGCGCCATCCTTGTCCAGCATTGCCCGCCTGAAAACCGGAGCGGTACTGGTTGGTGGTGTGCAGCCTGAAGCCGACCCCGCGCGCGCGGCTGCGTTGCAGGCGCGGCAGCTGCAGACCTTTCCGCTGGAACGATTGCCGCGTACCACCCGTGCGCAGGCGATGGATGTGCTCAGCTCGCAGGCCGGCATGGCAGGTTACAAGGCGACCTTGATTGCCGCCCAGCTGGCGCCGCGCTTCTTCCCGATGCTGACCACCGCGGCCGGCACCATCCGCCCGTCCAAGGTATTGATCGTTGGCGCCGGTGTTGCAGGCCTGCAGGCCGTTGCCACTGCCAAGCGCCTGGGTGCCGCAGTCGAGGGCTTCGATGTGCGCCCGGAAACCCGCGAGCAGATTGAATCGCTGGGCGGCAAGTTTCTGGATCTTGGCGTCAGCGCGGCAGGTGAAGGCGGCTACGCCCGGCAACTGACCGACGACGAGCGTGCTGAGCAGCAGAGACGACTGGCCGAGCATCTGAAAGGCGTGGATGTGGTGGTCTGCACCGCGGCTGTGCCGGGGCGCCCGGCGCCGAAGATCGTTACCGCGGCGATGGTGGCGGGCATGCGCCCAGGCAGCGTGATCGTTGATCTGGCGGCTGAAACCGGCGGCAACTGCGAAGCTACCCAACCGGGCCAGACCGTCGAGGTTGGCGGGGTGACGGTTGCTGGTCCGCTCAACCTGGCCAGCATGGGCGCGGTACACGCCAGTGAGATGTTTGCGCGCAACGTCTACAACTTCGTGGCTTTGTTCCTGAAGGACGGCAAGTTGTCGTTCGACTGGAACGATGAGCTGCTGGCCAAGACAGTGTGGCCACAACGCCCGGCCGGCGGCGAGATTCCGCCGGTCTGACCGGCCTTGGTAGAGCCGAGCCATGCTCGGCTGTGGCGCTACCCGTAGGCCATCGTGTGGGAGCGGCGTCAGCCGCGAAGCCAACGGTCTTTCGGGTTGCGGGTATGCCCGTATCTCATTGAAGCCAGCTTCGCGGCTGACGCCGCTCCCACAAGGGCGCTTTTCGCTGGAAAAGCCCTGCCGAGCATGGCTCGGCTCTGGCTTTAGCCCCTCTCCCGTATGCGGGAGAGGGGTTGGGGTGAGGGCAGCTTTTCGCTGGGAAAGACTCTGCCGAGCATGGCTCGGCACTACAGGCCGGATCAGTGCGGGGAGCGAGCCGCTGGTGGGTTGGCCTGCACCCATTGCCGGCGCTGTTCCGGGCTCATCTTGTTCCATTGCTCGCGCAGTTGCTGGCGCTGGTCTTTGTCCATGCCGCGCATCTTGTCGAACAAAGCCTGCGCGTCGCGGCGCTGGTCAGGTGACATGTTCTCGAAGCGATGCATGCCGCGACGGGCCTGCTCGCGCTGCTCCGGCGTCATCTGCTGCCAGCTGCGGGCATGCTCATAGCTGCGCTGGCGTCGATCGGGGGAGGAGCTGTTCCAGCGATCCCGCACCGGTGCGATCAGGGTCTCGCGCTGGGCAGGGGTCAGCTGGTCCCATTCGGGCAACTGCTGCTGGGCGACAGCAGGGGCGCTGGCACAGATCAGCAGCAGCGGTAGCAGCAGGTAGGGCAGTACGGTCTTCATCATCGTCATTCCATCGCCAGATTGTCGGAGCCCAGCCACAGATACAGCTCAGGGCTTTCGTCGAACAGCAAACTGTCGTCAGCGTCTGCGTTCTGGCTGGCAATCAGGGGTGCAGCGGGCGGCTGCGCGCTGTGATTGAACTGCATCGCCACCGGCACGGCCAGCAGCGCCGAGCAGGCGGTAGCCAGCCACCAGCGATGGCGGCGCCATACCGATGGCGTTCTCGCCATGCTGGCCTGCTGACGGGCCTGTCGCAGCCGCGCAAGAGTAGCCGGGGACAATGCGGCATCGGCCTGCTGCTGCAGCTGTCGGGCCTGATGGTCGAATGTTTCGGGTTGTGTGGGCAGGCGGTTCACCGCGTGGCCTCCAGTTGTTTCTGCAATGCGTCGCGGGCACGCGACAGGTGGGTTTTTACCGAGCCTTCGGAACAGCCCATGGCCTTGGCAGTTGTTGCCACGTCCAGTTCCTGCAGTACGCGCAGGCTGAAGGCCTCGCGCTGGCGGGCCGGCAGCTGCCGCAATGCCTGGACCAGCTGGGCATAGCTGCGCTGCTGTTCGTGCGTCTGTGCCGGGCCTGGAGCTTCATCGGCCCAGTCGATGGTGCTGTCCTGGTCGTTGTCTTCCTGGGGCGCCCAGAACCTCAGGCGGAAGCTGCGGCGCCGCTGCAGGTCGATGATGCGCCGACGCAGGATGCTCCAGAACAAGGCCGTCCATTCCTCGGCCGGCCGCTCTCGGTAGCCCAGCATGCGCTCCATGGCGTCCTGTACCGCGTCCAGCGCATCGTCGCGCTGGCGCAGGCCGGCCTCGGCGAAACGGAACGCGCGCGGGCCGATGCCCGCCAGGAAGGCGTCCAGCGAGGCGGGTACAGCAGCAGGCGGCATCAGGGGCGGGCTGGTCACCAGCACAGGGTAGCGTCTCGGTCGTGGTCTCTGGGGGAGATAACGCACGGGCGCGCAAACGGTTGACAACGCAACGGTCGCGCCGGCTTCGGACAGATGGTTATGATGCGGGACAGGCGCTTCCAGCCTCGGAGAGACCAAGCAATGAGCGACGGGTTCGTAGCGTTGTACATCTTCATGCTGGCAGCGATTGCCGGCCACGTGATCATCTCGCGGGTGCCGGTGATCCTGCACACACCGTTGATGTCCGGTTCCAACTTCATCCATGGCATCGTGCTGATCGGTGCGATGGTGGTACTCGGTCATGCCGATACCACGCTGGAGAAGGTCATCGGCTTCATCGCCGTGGCCTTGGGCGCAGGCAATGCGGCCGGAGGCTATGTGGTGACCGAGCGCATGCTGGACATGTTCAAGAGCTCGAAGAAGCCGGAAGGGAAGGACAAGTGAGTTCACCCGCCGGTAGTACCGACAGGTCTTCGATCAGCGCACGGCAGGTTTTCCAGTGGCTCAGCTACCTGCAGTATCCGGCTTTGCTGGTGGCGTTCGCGTATGCAGCACGGCCGCTGTTCAACGGCATGGACGGCATTCTCGACGCCTATAACAGCGCACTGTTGTATGCGGGTGTGGGCGTAGGCATGTCCTCGCTGCAGGACCCGGCCAAGACCCAGAACAAGATGTCGAAAAAGGTCTGGGAAGACCCGCGCAAAGGTGGCCTGATGCTGTGGCTGATCAGCGCGCAGGCGCTGTTGCCGATCGTACTGGGTTTGCTGGGCGCCGCCTTGGCACCTACAACAGCGTTGTCGCAGCTGGCACTGGGCTTGGTGGCATTCGGGCTGGGCATGATCGGGCTGCTGAAAACCGCCATTGAAATGCGCGAACACCATCGCCTCGACAAGCAGTCTCCTCGCCATACCGACACGGCTCTGGAGGCCGGTGCATGAGCATATCGATCCTGGTCAATACGAGTTATCTGGTCGCTGCCACGCTGTTCCTGCTGGGCCTGCAGCGCATGGCCTCGCCCAAGACCGCACGCAGCGGCATCCAATGGGCCGGCGCGGGCATGTTGATCGCCACCGCGGCCACGTTCTTCCTGCCCGGTCTGCACAACATCGCCTTGATCGCGGTGGCCTTGGTGCTGGGCACCGGGCTGGCCTGGGTATCGGCCAAGAAGGTAGCCATCACCGACATGCCGCAGATGGTGGCGCTGTACAACGGCATGGGCGGCGGTTCGGCGGCGGCCATCGGTGCGGTCGAGCTGCTGCGTTTCTCCGAGTTGGCCAACCGTGACACCAGCCATTGGAGCGCGCAGGCCATCGCCGATCTGTCGGCACGACTGCCGTCGAACACGGTGCTGGCGCTGGCGGTGATTGGTTCGGCGATCGGCGCGGTATCACTGTCCGGTTCGATCATTGCCTGGGCCAAGCTCGATGGTCGCTTGGACAAGCGCGTTACCTTCCCCGGGCAGCAGGTTTTCAATCTGCTGGTCGCGCTGGCGATGGTGGTGCTGGGCGTGTGGGCAGCGCTAAGCCTGCAGCCGGTCGCGGTCATCAGCTTCTTCGGGGTGGCGCTGGCGCTGGGTGTGCTGATGACGTTGCCGATTGGTGGTGCCGACATGCCGGTGGTGATTTCACTGTACAACGCCTTCACCGGCCTGGCAGTGGCATTTGAAGGCTATGTGCTGGGCAATGAAGCCTTGATCATCGCCGGCATGATGGTTGGTGCGGCCGGCATCCTGCTGACGCGTTTGATGGCCAAAGCGATGAACCGGCCGATCAGCGGCGTGCTGTTCTCCAACTTCGGCGGTGGTGGCCAGGGCGCGGAGATCAGCGGCACGCAGAAACCCATCGAGGCTGCCGATGTGGCAGCGATGATGGCCTTCGCCGAGCGCGTGGTGATCGTGCCCGGTTACGGCATGGCGGTGGCGCAGGCCCAGCACAAGATCTGGGAGCTGGCGCAGCGTCTGATCGAGCGCGGAGTCAAGGTGAAGTTTGCGATCCACCCGGTGGCCGGACGCATGCCCGGGCATATGAACGTGCTGTTGGCCGAAGCGGGCGTGCCTTACGACCTGATCGCCGACATGGATGACATCAATCCGGAATTCGCCAATACCGATGTATCGCTGGTGATCGGCGCCAATGACGTGGTCAACCCGGTCGCCAAGACCGACCCGACCAGTCCGATCTACGGCATGCCGATCCTGGATGTGGTCAATTCAAAGAACACCATCGTCATCAAGCGCGGCAAGGGCACCGGTTTTGCCGGTATCGAAAACGCGTTGTTCTACGCTGACAACACCCGCATGTTGTACGGCGATGGTGCCGAAGCGGCCAGCGCCCTGGTCAGTGAACTCAAGGCGCTGGACGGCGGGCATTGACGCCGCTGGGTGGTGGTCAGGAGGCGACCGCCCACTCCAGCATTGGCGACTCAATGGTGACGTCGTTGGAGGCTGTCAGTCTGGGCGCGGCCAGTACGCTGTCCTGCACCTGTTGACCGCGACGTGCAGCGGTGGTGGTGCAGCCGAATGCATGTTTGAACGCGCGGCAGAACGCGCTTTCACTTTCGAAGCCCAATGATTCGGCTATCTCGCATACCGACAGATTGGTATTGCAGACCAGATCCAACGCGCGCTTGTTACGCAGGCGCGCAGCATACTCGCTTGGCGTTTCGCCAAAGACCTCGCGATAGATGCGGATGAGGTGCGTGGGCGAGTAGTTCGCCACCGCAGCGAGGCTGATCAGGTCCAGGCGGGTCTCGATGGTGCAACGGATCAGGTGTTGCACGCGCAGCAGCCGTAGCAAGGTCTGATGGCGGCGCAGCACCGTGCGGCCACTGCAGCGTTCGAGCTGCATCTGCATGGGCTGCTGGCGATCGATCAGTGCATCACGGAGCAACCCCAGTTTGTAGGCGGCATCGCCGGTTGCAGGGTTGTGCTTGAACCAGCGCGGCCGGCACAGGTGCACCACAGCGCGTGCCAGTTCCCTGTCGCAGGTGATTTCACGGGGGATCAGACAGTTGATGATGGATGCCGTGGACTTTGGCGGCTTCTGCCAGAGTGCTGCTGGGGCGGCAATGCATAGCCACCAGCCGTGCTCGCGGGTGATGTGACGCAGGCTACCGTCCACCCAAAGCTGTAGTTGGCGCGCGCCCAGCTGCCATGGCAGATCGCCATTGTTAAGCTCCAGCGCGCCGTCCAGCACCAGCGTGATGCTGACCCAGCCAGCAGGAATGCTCAGGCGCCCGCCTTTGCCGCGGCCGCTGATGGCGTGTATGCAGTCCGGACGCTGCATGGACAGATCGAGTGACTGTGAACCCTGAATCAGGTGATGTCTGATGCCCATCGCGTCTTCCCCTGAGTGTCTGCGAGAACGGGTGGCGGGCGCGGTGTCGTGTTGCGCGACATCTGCGTTGTTAACCGGAGTGACTCCGGTCGCCGTTTGAGCTTTTTTGTGGAGCTCTGCTCATTTCAGACGCAGGCGGGGGGCGATCACCTCACCTGTACGAGCAACAAGGGTGCTCAGCTGTGCTCAGGTCTTGCTGAATCGGGGGCATCGAAGAGGTGGTTGCGGTACATCTGTGCTGCTGCATAGCCCAAGCCGAAGCGGGCCGAGCGGGCGGCTAGGGAGATGTCGCGACGCTTCCGCTCTGGAGACGGCGGAATTGGTGATATTCGGAAGCCAGGGCGAACTTGCTTGACCCAGGCAGGTAGTCGATGTGGCAATGCCTGGAAGCTCGATTGCTCCCTCTCCGACTGAACACCCAATGCGCTGCTTTGCCTGTGTAGGCATCGGAATGGAGCAGTGCAGGCTGCTCCTGCGAGCATCGCGCAACGGTCAGCATTACCCAGCAACGGCCAGTGGCCAGGGCCGAGCTGGACTGGGCGTAGTCAAAGCACAAGTCGATCTGGAGTTGGCGAGCTGTTGGCAGATATCTTGTCAGCGGACAAATTCTGTCTGTTTGATGTGGCTGAGCTCTGGGTTGCATGCACCGACGGATGACAGGTTGGATGCGCCATTTCGTCGGGCTTGGCTTGCGGTACAGGAGAAGGTTTGTTTGAACGAGCGACAGAATGCGCTCTCGGTTTCGAAGCCCAGGGCGTCGGCTATCTCGCAGATGGAAAGGTCGGTGGTGCAGACCAGATCCCAGGCGCGCTTCAGGCGCAGGCGGGTGGCGTACTCGAACGGGGTTTCATCAAACACTTCGCGGTAGATGCGGATCAGGTGAGGCGGCGAATAGTTGGCAATCGCTGCTAAACGATTAAGGTCCAAGCGCGCGTCCATATTGCACCGGATCAGATGCTGTACGCGCAACAGGCGAAGCATGGTTTGGTGGCGGCGTAGGGCAGTGCGTCCGCTGCAGCGATTCAGTTGGCTATGCAGTGTTTGTTGGCGCTCTATCAGCATGTCCCGTAGCACTGACATGCCATCCATTACGGCGCTTGTATCGCGATTGTTGCTGAAGCAGCGCCGGCGTGCCATATGCAGCACGGCCCGTGCGAGTTCCCGGTCGCAGCGTATTTCGCGCGGAATGAGGTGGCCGTTGATTGCTGGTGCGCTGGGAATTCGATCCCATAGGTTGGCGGGTGCCGCGATGCACAACCACCAGGCGTAGCTGCGACTGGCAAAGCGGAGTTCACCTTCCAGCCATAATTGCAGGTGATGTGCGGCAAGTTGCCAAGGGGCTTCACCACTACCGACTTCCAGCACCCCCGTCAGTACCAGTGTGACGCTTATCCAGCCGACTGGAATCAGTAGGCGGGCACCGCGCCCGTGGCCGATTGTGGCATGTACGCTCCCTGCCGCTTGGCTGGACAGATCCAAGGACTGCGAGCCATGTATGGAATGGTGCTGGATCCTCACTTCGTCTTCACTGCCTTGTCGGTCGAAATGAACGGAAGTTCGGAATTTTCAGTAGACCAGCTGTACCCGTGATTGCGATGAAAACATCGCACGGCAACTGGAATCTGGCAACGGGAATCTGGATTTCAGAACGACCGCCGCAGGGCCTTGTTCGTCCATTCATTGGAATTGCAAAAAAAACCCGGCATAAGCCGGGTAGGTTCGGGGTTGACCATCGTGCCCGCTGATTTTCGGGCTGAGTAAGGTCTGACCTGTGCAGAGAGAAGAGTGACTTACCAAGTCCCCGAACAGTACCTATGCTGCTTGTTGAGGCGGCGACGAATACATGCGTACGTTCGCGCTTGGATTGCCGAAAATGAAGATTTCGTCGCGGTCAGGAAGGATTCTTTTGTAACCATCGGGGGGCTTCGATGCAGGTCGAGCTGGAAAACGCGCTGGAGGATCTTCAGCAAGGTCGACAAGGTGCGGCGGAAGCCGCGATGCGTCGGTTGCTCGGCCAGGCGCCGGGCTTTGCACCAGGAATGGAAGTGCTGGCAATGGCCTTGGCTGGGCAAGGCCAGCTGGAGGAAGCGCGTAGTTGGTTTTCCAGAGCCGCCGACCTGCAGCCGGATTCGTTGAGTGCGTGGATGAATCTGGGCAATGTGTGTCTTGAAAACGCGGATGTGCTGGCAGCGGGTAGCGCGTTTGAACGCGCGCGCGCGCTGGGTGCTGATGACGTAGCGTGGCTGTTGGGGTATGGATTGTCGTTGCTGGGGCAGGCGCGGTTTGCAGATGCCAACACGTTCTTGGGCGCCGCTCTGTTGAGGGAACCGGACGCGGTCGATGTACGTCTGGCGTATGCGCAGAGCCTTGCGGAAATGGAACGCTTCGAAGAGCTGGCGCAGTGCCTGGTGCCGTTGAAAGCGGCGCTGTTGAACCGCAGCGAGCGACAGGTGTTGGCATGGCTGCTGGCGCAGGCAGGCAGCGACGACGATGCACAGCGGCTGTACCGGCAGGTGATTGCAGAGGCGCCTGACGCAGTGGAGTCGCGGATTCAGTTCGCCTTGTTGCTGGAGAGACTGAACCGGGTGGAGGAAGCAGATCAGGTGTTGCGGGCTGTCGCTCCGGAACACGGTGGCTGCGCTTCAGGAATGTTTGAACTGGCGCGTGCACGGGTGCTGCGTCGGCAGCAACAGCAGCACGTCGCCATTCAGCGCCTGGAGCAAGGGCTGCAGCGGCAACTGGCGCCGGCGATGCAGGCACAGCTGCAATTCGAACTGGCGCGCAACCATGATCAGCTTGGGCAGGTCGAGCAGGTGATGCGGGCACTGGCATCGGCACATGAAGCGGCGGAAAACGCGTTCCGTCAGCGCCTGCCGGACGGTTATAACCCGCCGGTGCTGGATTGGTTGCAGAAGCGCCTGCAGCAACCCGCCCCCAGCAGCTGGGCGCGGGTCTTGCCCGATCCAGCGCTGCCCGAGGATCCGGTGTTTCTTGTCGGATTTCCCCGTTCTGGAACCACACTGCTGGAGCGGATACTGGACGCGCATACGGATCTGGATGTTCTGGATGAGCGTCCCGCACTGGAAATAATGATAGAGCAGCTGCGCGCTTCGGCTGGCTGGCGCGACGATGATCTTGGTGCGGCGCTGGATGCACTTGAGCGCGATGACATGGACGCGGCGAAGCGACGCTATTGGGACGAGGTAAGGCGCCACGTCACGCCACAGGGGCGATTGGTCGATAAATACCCACTGACCATGACGCGTTTGCCTTATGTAGCCCGTTTGTTCCCGGCTGCGGATTGGTTGCTGCTGCTGCGCCATCCGTGCGACTGCGTGCTCAGCTGCTATATGCAGGCATTCGGCATTAATGGCGGGGCTTTGGCATTCACCTCGTTGGAGTCCACTGCGCGTACCTACTCGGCGATCATGAGCTGGTGGCATGACCAGAGCATGCTCGTACCGGCGCGTGTGCACGTACTGCGCTACGAGGATATGGTCGGTGATCTTCCGGGGCAGCTGTCTGAGCTAATGGCTTTCCTGTCGCTGCCCATGCAGGAGCGGCAACTTTCCTTCGCCGACCATGCCAGCTCGCGCAGCCGCCGTATCAACACGCCGAGCTACTCTCAGGTAGTGCAGCCACTCAACGCTGGTGCGGTAGGTCGGTGGCGTAACTACCAAGCGTATTTCAGCGCCGAGACGCTGGCCATTCTCGCACCCTGGGTCGAGCGTTATGGCTATACGCTCGACTGACTCCGCGGAAATCTGAGGTAGGTGGAAAGAATGTATTTGTCCTGCGCAGGCGATGCCTTGCCCTGATGCGCGTACATCCAGTAGGGCGGGAACATGAGCAGTCTTCCTGTGCGTGGAGCTACGCCGGTCTGCAAGCCGGGAAACCAGGTTTCGCCGCCGGATTCGACGTCATTGAGGTACCACAGGAAGACCAGATAGCGGTCGCAGACCTCATTGATCGAATCGAAGTGGGTCTGGAATTTCTCTTCGTCGCCGGCGCGATAGCGCTTGAGGATCAGCGGGCTAAGCAGTGGGCTGTCAGGGATAGCAATCGGCAGGCCGACATCGGTGTTGTAGCGTTGCAGTGCGCTGCTGATCAGCTGGCGGAAGAATGCGAGGAATCCAGCATCGGACAGCCGGCTTACATCCAGCTCGGTCCAGGCGCTGTCGTCAAGACCGGGGCGCACGCCGCGGCCGTTGCGTTGTTGGAAGCGGGAAAGCGAGTTGAAGGATTCGATCAGTTTGCCGCACATGTCCGCTGGCAAGCTGTGGTCGTAGCTGCGGATATAATGGCGCAGGTCCGCACCCTGAACATCTGCCGCGGCGTTTGCCGCGGCAGATGCGATTGTTGCAGTTGCTGGCTCAGAAACGGGCAGTCCAGCGCATCCAGTAGAAACGGCCGATTGCATCGTAGGTCCGCATATCCGTCGAGGCGTTGAAGCCAGAATAGATCAACGGCGGCTGGCGGTCAGTAAGGTTGCGCACGCCGATCTGGATGGAGCTGTTCTTCAGGGCTTCGAAGCGGTAGCCGATCTGGAAATCGGTCTGGGTGACCGACGGCACCCGGCGCTTGGCGACGTAGCCGGGATCCTTGACGTCGGCCACGTCGGGCGCTTCGTAGACATGGTGCACATAGCGCGTGGTCAGACTGGCGCTGAGGTTGCCGCGTGACCAGGTGAGGTCGTTGAGCGCACGCCAGCGGGCCATGTTGCCGAAGCCCGACGAGGCATTGTCGACGAAGGTACCAGCCAGACCCGTGCTCTGCGGAATGCCCGGGAACGCACCGACGTCACTGGTCGGATCGCCTGCCACCAGCTGCACGTCGTATTGTGCCAGGTAGGTGGTGTCCAGGTTCCAGACCAGCTTGCCCCATGCGCCTTCCGGCAACTGGTAGCGGAAGCCCAGGTCCATGCCGGAGGTCTTCATCGAGCCGTAGTTGCCGATCAGGTTGGTCATCTGCGCAACGTCGCCGTTGGCGTCGCGGATGAACGTGTCGCAGAACCGGCCGAAGTTGAAGCATTGGTTGAGCAGCATGTTCTCCGGCAGGTTGACGATGAAGTCGTTCAACTTCACCCGCCAGTAGTCGGCAGTGACGCTGAAGCCTTCCAGCCAGCTCGGGCTGTAGACGACGCCGTAGGTCAGCACGTCCCCATGTTCCGGCTGCAGGTTCGGGTCCGATACCTGGAACGATGTCACCTGGTTGCCGCTCTGCTGGAACGAGCCGTCGGTCGGTACGCCTGCGCAGGCTACCGGTTTGCCACCTTCATAGCCGTTGCAGGGATCGGCATAGGTATTCGCGCTGGGTACCGTGGGTGAGTACAGGTCGCCGATGGTCGGGGCGCGGAATACATCGGCATAGGTGGCGCGGACCAGCAGGTCGGCGAACGGCTTCCATTCCACGCCGATCTTGGAGTTGGTGGTGCCGCCGAAGTTGGAATAGTCCGAATAGCGGGTGCCCAGCGAGACGTTGAGTTTCTCCGCGAACGGTGCATCGGCCAGCAGCGGGATCAAGGCTTCTGCATAGATTTCATTGACGTCGAACTTGCCGCTCAGGTCGCCACCGGTACAGGCTTCCTGGGTGATGCGGCAAACCGTCTTGCCCGGCGGGATGATGGTCAGGAAGTCGTTGCTGTTAGCTGCCGACTCGACGCGGCGTTCCGCACCCACGGCGAGCGAGACCGCGCCTGCCGGGAGGCTGAACAGATCGCCGGTGACGTTGGCGTTGAAGACCTTGAGGTCGTTCTCGCTGGTGCTGTGGATGGTCGGGTTGATCAGTTCCAGCGCGGCCAACTGGGCCTTCCCGGTGGCAGTGTTCGGATCTGGAGCCGGGCCCATGAAATTGACCGGGATACAGTCGTTGATGACCGTTGCTGCGTTACCGGCGGTGCGTACGCAGATGGGGTTGCCTGTCGCCGGGTCGATCATCGACGGCCCCAGTGCATCGGTCAGGCCTTGGCCGATCAGATACCCTCGTACAGTCGACGACTGCGGCGTGCGGCCGTAGCCATAAGACGCGTCCCAACTCCAGGTGCTGTCACCGAACACGCCGCGCAGGCCAGCGGTGATCTGGTAGGTCTCGGTTTCGAAACGCGTCGTGCGGGTGGGAATGAAGTTGCGAAGGCGCAGGCGCGCATCGGTGATGTCCACGCCGAACGGGTTGTAGAGGCTGTCCTTGCTGATCGGTACGTCGTCGACGTCGGCGCGGCCATCGAAAGGCAGCGGCGCGATGAAGAACGCGGACTCGGTGCGCAGCCACGAGCCGAGCATGAAGGCCTCGATGTTGTCGGTGATCTGGTAATTGCCGCTCATGAACAACGCAGTGCGTTCCTGCGGAGTCAGGTTGAGGTTACCGTCGGACTGGAAGTTGTAGGTGTCGGTGTTGCCGTTGTAGCAGCGGAAGTCCGAGCCTGAGGTGCCAGCGCGCCCGTCGATGCGGGTCAGCACGACTCTGGGGTTGGGGTTGGTAGCGCTGGGCTGGGCGCAGTTCGCGTCCAGCGTGGTGCCGCGGGCAATGGCGACATCGCGCGGCACGACATAGCGGCCGGTCAGGATGCGGCTGGTGCCACCGATACCTTTCTCACCGGCATACAGCTGGTAGGGCTGGCTGGAATAGCTGCGGTCGGCAGCGCTGACCGAATCTTCCTTGTCATAGCTTGCGCCGATCATCAGTCGGCCCTTCTCTCCGGCCAGGCCGAAGGTTGCATCAAAGCGCTGCGTGGCCGCATCGCCGCGCGAAGAGATGCCATAGAAGGCACTGGCTTCGACGCCTTCAAAATCCTTGCGCAGGATGAAGTTGACCACGCCGCCAATGGCGTCGGAGCCGTAGATCGCCGAGGCGCCGTCCTTCAGCACTTCGACGCGTTCAATCAGGCCCATGGGGATCGAGTTGACGTCAACGGCGCCGTTGGCATTGGAGATGGTGCCGATCCAGCGCTTGCCGTCGACCAGCACCAGCGAGCGGTTCACGCCCAGGCCGCGCAGATCGACGGTGGCAGCACCCGCGCCGCCGCCGTTGTTGACCTGGGGATTGGTTGCCGCGCCAGCGATGGCCGGGGTGCGCTGCAGGAACTCGCCAACGGTGGCAGCGCCGGAGCTTTCGATGCTCTGTCGGTCAATGGTGAAGACCGGGCTGGAGGTTTCCAGGTCGGCGCGCTTGATGCGTGAGCCGGTGACCTGAATTCGGTCGAGATTGGTAGCTTCTTCCTTCGGCGCGGCGTCCTGGGCGACAGCGCTTCCGACGGCTCCCAAGGCGAGTGCGGCGGTCGAAATGGGTAACAGGGCGAGGCGAACAGCGTGGCTGAGTGGCTGGATACTCACGTATGACTCTCCGCAGAGTGGTGCGAGGGAGTCATGAAATTACGAATTATTAACCGACTCTAATGTGCGAATCAGGCCTTCGGTAATGTGCAAAAACTAACATTTTGTTTCATTCTTCGACGGAGGCTCACGCGGGCGCTGTGATCGACCGAGATTCAGCGCCCCACGCGCCAGGCAACCAGCAGCGCAATGCTCAGCCAGATCAGCTCGCCCAGGCCGTTGGCCAGCGACAACAGGGTCCAGGCGAAATGCGGGCCCATGCGCAATGCCGATTCCCATGGGGTGAGGCCCATGGGGCCGCCGACATAGGCCGCGGCGATGAGCCAGTTGGCGGCCACGGCGATCAGCACGGTTGTGAGCATGGTTACCGCAGCCCGTGCCGGGCCCGGTCTGAATGTGCCCAGACGCAGCATCCACGCCGCTTCCAGTGCGGCCAGCACGGCCATCCAGCCGGCCTGGGTGCCGGTGCTCAGGGCGACCAGCAGCCAGGCGATGGTGAGGGTGAGGCTTCCGAGCAGCAACAAAACAGGCCAGAGCCAGTGGCGGGTAGGGCTGGCCGAGGTGGAAACAGGCGACATGGGCATTCCCGAACAGATTCCGCAGCATAGCGTTTCAGCGGCGATGACGCCCAGTCGGATAAAATGGTGCCATTGCGGGTAGCCACCGCGTCCCCATATCCATCTACATGTATTCGCGTAGCAGTGAACCTGTCCATTTTGAGCGTGATTGCCCGGCCGTGATGGTGCCGCAGGGCGATAGCGTGACC
The DNA here is from genome assembly GCF_056759935.1 of Stenotrophomonas sp. STEN035. Taxonomy (NCBI): domain Bacteria; kingdom Pseudomonadati; phylum Pseudomonadota; class Gammaproteobacteria; order Lysobacterales; family Lysobacteraceae; genus Stenotrophomonas; species Stenotrophomonas sp. STEN035. The sequence goes on along the minus strand of NZ_JBRRDY010000019.1, from coordinate 66,551 downwards.
TTGCCGGCCGGCAGTTATGGCTACATCACCCAGGCACTGGGTGGCAGCTATACGGTGTTTGTCGAAGGCAACCTCTTCCGTATCGCCGGCAAGGACGGTGACGCCATCGGCAAGGAGCCGCCGCCGGGGCTGGAACTGCCCGACGACGCCGGCGACGAAGATGTCGAGAAGCTGGTGTGGGAGCAATTACGCACCTGCTTCGACCCGGAAATTCCTTTCAACATCGTCGATCTCGGGCTTATCTACGAAGTGGATATCAAGCACCTGGACGACGGTCAGCGCGAGGTCGACGTCAAGATGACCTTGACCGCGCCGGGCTGTGGCATGGGCGAGATCCTGGTCGATGACGTGCGCAGCAAGCTGGAGATGATCCCGACCGTGGCCCAGGCCGACGTCGATCTGGTGTTCGACCCGCCGTGGGGCCGTCACATGATGTCCGAGGCAGCGCGCCTGGAAACTGGCATGCTGTAAGGCCGTGCCGGCTACTGCCGGTGACGGTTTGTGCTGCACCCCCGTTGCCGCCGTGGCGGCGGGGCTGTCCCATCCCGCAATCTGGAAGGAATTATCCGGTGTCCCAGTCTTCATTGAGCTTCGATGTCACCCGTTCGGACCATCCGCGTAGCGCCGAGGAGCGCGCCAAAATCCTGGAAAAGCCGGGCTTTGGTCTGCACTTCACCGACCACATGGTGGCCGTACGCTGGGACAAGGATAGCGGCTGGCACAATGCGGCGGTAACGCCGTACGGCCCGATCTCGCTGGACCCGGCTGCTGCCGTGCTGCATTACGGCCAGGAAATCTTCGAAGGCATCAAGGCCTACCGTCACGCGGATGGCTCGGTGTGGACCTTCCGTCCGCAGGCCAATGCCGCACGTCTGCAGCGCTCGGCGCGCCGTCTGGTGTTGCCGGAACTGCCGGCGGACATTTTCGTCGAGTCGCTCAAGCAACTGGTCGCGCTGGACAAGGACTGGGTGTCCGATGCCGACGAAGCCAGCCTGTACTTCCGCCCGTTCATGATCGGCGATGAAGCCTTCCTCGGCGTGCGCGGCGCGCACAAGGCCACGTATTACGTGATCGCCAGCCCGGCCGGCCCGTACTTTGCCAAGGGCGTGGCGCCGGTGGCGATCTGGTTGTCCACCGACTACGCCCGCGCTGCCAAGGGCGGTACCGGTGCGGCCAAGTGTGGCGGCAACTACGCGGCTTCGCTGCTGCCGCAGCAGCAGGCGCAGGCACAGGGCTGCTCGCAGGTGCTGTTCCTGGACCCGGTCGAGGGCAAGTACCTGGAAGAACTGGGTGGCATGAATGTGTTCCTGGTCTACGGCAAGGAAAACAAGCTGGTTACCCCGGCGCTGTCGGGCAGCATCCTGGAAGGCATCACCCGCGAATCGCTGCTGCAGCTGGCCCGCGATCGCGGCATGAACGTGGAAGAGCGCCAGGTCACCATCGATGAGTGGAAGCAGGGCGTCAGCTCGGGCGAAATCACCGAGGTGTTTGCCTGCGGTACCGCTGCGGTGATCACCCCGATCGGCCAGCTCAAGGGCGAAGACTTCTCGGTAGGCGATATCAACGCACCGGCCGGCGAGGTCACGATGTCGCTGCGCAAGGAACTGACCGACATCCAGTACGGCCGTCAGCCGGACCGTCACGGTTGGTTGGTGCGCCTGGACGCCTGAGTCTCCAAGTCAGGTTTGTGAAACAGCCCGCTGCGGCATGATCGCAGCGGGTTTTTCTTTGTCCGGACGGCGGGGCGCACAACCCAGCAATGCCAAGGGATTTTCAAATAATCTCTACAAATCATTCACTTAGGTAAACGTGACCGGGCAACGGTTTCTGTTGTAACCCTCTTGTCATTGATTCAGCCGCCATTTACTGTCCGCCAACGGATCGGTAACAGGGGACTGGTTCGGGTAGTTCTACCCGGGCAGCAACCTCTTCGCATCTGGCAGAGCCCCGGGTAGGACCGATGCCGCGCAAGCGGCTTCCTCTCAATGTAGAAGGGCTCATCAATGTCATCCAAATCGCGCCGTACGCTCGTTCGTGGGTTGGTAGTTGTTGGCACTGCTTCGTTGTCGTCCCTGCTTCTGTGTGCGCCGGCCTGGGCCGGCGATGTGCATCTGGCCGGTCTGGATTCCGCGCCGACGCATCAGCGCTTCATCGTCAAATACCGTCAGGACAGCCGCCAGGCCGCAGGCGATGCCGCCCTGCAGAAGACTCTGGTTTCCGCCGCCCGCGCGCTGCCGACCCGTGCCGGCAAGAGCGTCGGCGTGCAGCACATGCGCCGACTGGCAGTAGGTGCGGATGTGGTCCGAGCCGATGCCAAGCTGGACCGTGTCGAAGCCGAAACATTGATGCGCAAGCTGGCCGCCGATCCGAACGTCGAGTACGTCGAAGTCGATCGCCTCAACACCATCAGCCTGACCCCGAACGACACCCGCTACGGCGAGCAATGGGGTTACTCCGGTACCTATGGCATCAAGGCCAACCAGGCCTGGGATGTCACCAATGGTGCTGGCTCGGTGGTTGCGGTGCTGGATACCGGCATTACCAGCCACAGTGATCTGGCTGCCAATCTTCTGCCCGGCTATGACTTCATCAACGACACCACGGTGTCGAACGATGGCAACGGCCGTGACAACGATCCCAGCGATCCGGGCGATTGGGTCACCGCCAACCAATGTGGTGGCACCCATGCCGCGCAGAACTCAAGCTGGCATGGCACCCATGTCGCCGGCACCATCGCTGCGGTTACCAACAATGCCAAGGGCGTTGCTGGCGTGGCCTACGGCGCCAAGATCGTACCGGTGCGCGTGCTCGGTACCTGTGGCGGCTACGACTCGGATATTGCCGACGCCATCGTCTGGGCCTCTGGTGGCACCGTGTCCGGCGTGCCCGCCAATGCCAATCCCGCCGAGGTGATCAATCTCAGCCTGGGTGGTTCCGGTGCCTGCGGCAGCACCACCCAGGCGGCGATCAACGGCGCGGTCAGTCGCGGCACCACGCTGGTGATTGCCGCAGGCAATGACAACACCAATGTCTCCAATGCTTCGCCGGCCAACTGCAACAACGTGATCGCAGTAGCTTCGATCACCAGTACCGGCGCACGTTCCAGCTTCTCCAACTACGGCGCACTGATCGACATCGCCGCACCAGGCTCCAACATTCTGTCCACGCTCAACAGCGGCACCACCACGCCGGGCGCGGAAAGTTATGCGTCGTACAACGGCACCTCGATGGCTACCCCGCACGTGGCTGGTGTTGTTGCATTGCTGCAGGCGGTTTCTACCACGCCGAAGACACCGGCGCAGGTGGAAGCCCTGATCAAGGCCAATGTCACGCCGTTCCCGTCCACACCATCACAGAGCATCGGTCCGGGCATTCTCAATGCCAAGGCGGTGGTGGATGCCGCAAACGGCGGTGGCAATCCGAACCCGGGCGGCACGGTGTTGAACAATGGCGTGCCGATTACTGGGCTTTCCGGCGCTGCCAGCAGTACTCAGTACTTCACCGTGCAGGTGCCGGCGGGTGCGAGCAATCTGGTCATCGCCAGTTCCGGCGGCAGTGGTGATGCCGACATGTATGTGCGTGCCGGCAGCCAGCCGACCACGTCCACCTATGATTGCCGGCCGTACAAGACCGGCAACGCGGAGAGCTGCAGTTTCGCCGCACCGGTGGCCGGGACTTATCACGTGATGTTGTCCGCGTACTCGGCGTTCTCGGGCGTGAGCCTGCAGGCCAGCTGGAGCACCGGCGGTGGCAGTGGCGGTGTGCAGACCTATAGCAACGCTACCGCCGTCACCATCGTCGACAACGCCACGGTGGAAAGCGCCATCGCCGTCTCCGGGCGAACCGGCAATGCACCGGCATCGACGCCGGTTACGGTGGACATCAGCCACACCTGGAAGGGTGATCTGAAGGTGGATCTGGTCGCGCCGGATGGCAGTGTCTATGTGCTGAGCAACTACGCCGGCGGCAGTGCGGATGACATCAAGCAGACCTTCAACGTGAACCTGTCCAGCGAAGCGCTCAATGGCAGCTGGAAGTTGCGCGTCAACGACAAGGCCAGCGGCGACACCGGTCGTATCAACAGTTGGTCGATCAAGTTCTGAGTTGAGCAAGGTTCAAGCGGCAGGCAATGGCCGATCGAAGGCGCCATTGCCTTGTTGTGAGGTGACACGGCCCCGGCGTTCTCGCCGGGGCTTTTGTTTGCTCGTTCGTGGATCTCAGCGCGTGCCGATCCCGCCACTCTTCAGTGTGTTGCTTTGTCACGCCGTGAGCAGTGATTGCCGACATTGATGTGTCCCGGATGCATCGAGGATCGTGCTGTGCGCTTCCCTGACTGATGCGCAGGGAGGTTTTGACTGCTGCTGGGACAGCGGTTTCAGTAGTACTCCGATGGGAGTGTGCAAGGCGGATGCCTAGTGTCGGCAGGCGGGTCGGTGACAGGGGGCGATCCGGAGCGTTCTGTCCAGGTGACGGTTGCTGTCCACACCAGAAGCACCGGGCAGGGCCGGCGCCGCGCAAGCGGCAACTTTCATGCAGAAGGGTTCAACCATGTCATCCAAATCGCGCCGTAGGCTTTGCCGTGGGTTCGTGGCAGTTGGCACTGCTTCGCTGTTTCCCCTGCTGTTGTGCATGCCGGCTTTGGCCGGTGAAGTGCAACTCGCAGGTCTGGACTCTGCATCTGTGCATCAACGCTTCATCGTCAAGTTTCGACAGGACAGCACGCAAGTACAGGGCGAGATCGCACTCAGAAAGTCGCTGACCGCCGCTTCACATGCTTTGCCGGTACGCGCCGGTAAAGCCGGCAATCTGCAACACCTGCGGCGACTGGCCGTAGGTACCGATGTGTTGCGCGTGGACACACCGCTGGATCGCATCGAGGCTGAAGCCTTGATGCATCGTTTGGCGGCAGATCGCAATGTCGAGTACGTTGAGATTGATCGGCGGCATACCATTGATGCCACGCCCAACGACCCGCGTTTCGGTGAGCAATGGGGGCTGTCCGGCACCTATGGCATCAAGGCCGCCGAGGCTTGGGAAGAAGCGACCGGGGCGGGTGTAGTGGTGGCGGTGCTGGATACCGGTATTGCCAGCCACAGCGACCTGAATGCCAATGTTCTGCCTGGCTACGACTTCATTGATGACATTGAGGTGGCCAATGATGGCGATGGTCGAGATGACGATGCCAGCGACCCCGGTGATTGGGTGACAGCCAACCAATGTGGTGGCAGCCACGGTGCGCAGAACTCCAGTTGGCATGGCACCCATGTGGCCGGCACCGTTGCGGCGGTGACCGACAACGGCAAGGGTGTGGCGGGCGTTGCGCCTGGTGTCAGGATCGTGCCGGTACGCGTGCTGGGTCGCTGTGGTGGCTATACCTCTGATATTGCCGACGCCATTGTCTGGGCCGCTGGCGGGCAGGTACCCGGCGTGCCGGCAAATGCCAATCCGGCAGAGGTCATCAATCTCAGCCTTGGCGGCGCTGGTACCTGTGGCAGCACCATGCAGAACGCGATCAACAGCGCGACAGGCAAGGGCGCGACCCTGGTCATTGCGGCTGGTAACAGCAACAGCAACGTGGGCAATGCCTCGCCTGCCAACTGCAACAATGTCATCGCGGTTGCTGCCAGTGACAGCGCTGGCAAACGTTCGATCTGGAGCAGCAGCCAGCAGTCAAACCATGGTCCACTGGTGGACGTCGCAGCGCCGGGCAGCTCCATTCTTTCCACGCTCAACAATGGCAGCAAGGGGCCGGCGGGCGAGAGCTACGCCTCCTATGGTGGGACCTCAATGGCGGCGCCGCATGTGGCTGGCGTGGTGGCGCTGGTGCAGCAGGTATCCAATCCCGTGCGTACGCCAACAGAGATTGAAGCCTTGATCAAGGCGACGGTGACTCCTTTTCCAGCTGCACCGGACCGCGAGATCGGCGCCGGCATCGTCAATGCGCAAGCGGCTGTGGCCTTAGCCTTGGGTGACCCGCTACCACCGGGGCCGGAGCCAGACCCGGCGACTGAGCTGGAGAATGATGTGGCGCTGGCCGGCTTGGCAGGCAGCAAGGGCAGCAACCGCTATTACAGCGTGCGGGTGCCTGCGGGGGCGTCGAATCTGCTGATCAGTATTGCCGGCGGCAATGGCGATGCGGACCTGTATGTGCGCGCTGGCAGTCGTCCCACTGCCTCCACCTACGATTGCCGTCCGTTCAGTGCAGGCAATGCTGAAAGCTGCAGCATTCCCGTTCCTGTAGCGGGCACATACCACGTCATGTTGACCGGCTACTCGGCGTACTCGGCCGTGCGTTTGAAGGCGAGTTGGGGTCTGCTGCCGGCGCAGACCTATAGCAGCAACGAGGGGCTGGATATCCTAGACAACCGCACGGTGGAGAGTGCGATCAGCGTCTCCGGACGTACTGCCAATGCGCCTGCGGCCACCCCGGTAACGGTGGATATCAGCCATAGCTGGCGTGGCGACCTGAAAGTGGAGCTGCTCGCACCTGGCGGCCGTACCTACCTGCTGAGCAATTACGAAGGAGGCAGCGCTGATGACATCAAGCAGACCTTCGAGGTCAATCTTTCCAACGAGGCCTTGAATGGCAGCTGGAAGCTGCGCGTCAATGACAAGGCCAGTGGCGATACCGGGCGTCTCAACGGCTGGTCGATCACGTTCTAGCCCAAGGCATCGCTTGTCACTGCGCATGAGTCTGGCGTCGTAGCCAGACTCATGCCGATAAGCGCAACTCAGTCCTCGCAGATATCGGCGCTGCTGGCCTGCAGAAACTGCAAGGCGTCAGTCGGAGCGATATCCAGCAGCAGACCGCGTTGGCCGGCGTTGATGTACAGCGTGTCGTGCTGCGCGGCGCTGGCGGCGAACACCACCTTGGCCGGCCGCTGCTGCGCGAACGGACTGATACCGCCGACTTTGTAACCGCTGCGCTTCTCGGCCTCGGGTACTTCCATCATCTGCGCGTGCTTGCCGCCGCAATGGGCGGCAAGCTTCTTCAAGGACAGGCGCTGATCGGAGGGAATCACCGCGATCAGCGGCTGCTTGTCCACCCACGCCATCAGCGTCTTGAACATGCGCTGCGGGGCAATACCCAGCGCCTGCGCTGCCGCCAGCCCTTTGCTGTCGACATCGGCCGAGTAGTCATAGGCATGCACGCCATGGGCGATGCCTGCCTTGTCCAATGCGGCGGTGGCGCGGGTGCTTTTTGCCACTTACAGCGATTCGAAGCGGTTGGCGTCGACGTTCTTGCGGACCTTCTCCGGGTTCCAGATGCGGCCGTTCATGGCGATGTAGACGCCTTCCGGCAGCGACTGCACCGCGCCGATCGCGCAGCCGATGTTGAACTCGGCATCGGAACCGCGGAAACGTGCCGGGCTGAGCGCGCCGGTCATCACGATGGTCTTGCCGGGGATGGTGGCCAGCACCTTGCCGGTGGCCACCATCGAGTCGGTGCCGTGGGTGACCAGTACGTGGCGGGTTGGCTGCGCGGCGATGGTGGCGCGGATCAGCTCGCGGTCGTCGTCGCTGATGTGCAGCGAGTCCTTGCGCAGGATCGGGATCACATTGAAACGGAAGGTCACGCCCAGCTCGCGCAGGATCATGCCGATCTGCGGATCACCGATCTGGTAGTCGGACTTGTCGTCGAAGTAGATCTTGTCGATCGTGCCACCGGTGGTGACGATCAGGAGTTCTTCCATCATTGCGGTAAATCCTTGCGGTGACTGCCAGCGGTACGGGCCGCGATGCTGCGAATGATAATGCCGTAGGCAGCGCCGGGCCACGTTACGTCACGTAGGTAGAGCCGAGTCATGCTCGGCTGGGGCTTGCCCGGGAATCCATCGGCGCCTGTAGGAGCGGCGTCAGCCGCGAAGCCGGTGGCCCATCAGATCGCCAGCTTGTCTGCAGTTTCGGGGATGCCGGCTTCGCGGCTTGCGCCGCGCCCACAAACCGGCTCTTCGGTAACGCTTCAGCCGAGCATGGCTCGGCTCTACAGGTGGATTGTCGGGACAGCCCCAGCCGAGCATGGCTCGGCTCTACACGGTGGACTCACCGGGCTTTCTTGGCGGCAAAGCGGGCGCGCATGCCGGGGATGCTGACCAGGGCCACGATCAGCAGCGCCAGGACGATCTCGATCCATGCGTAAAGGGCAGTCTCGCGGTGGCTCCAGGCACTCATCACGCCGTGGCTGAACCAGAACAGTGCCAATACCCCTGCCCAGAAGCGCGCGACCGCGCGCTGTGCCAGCACGCCCAACAGCAACAGTACCGGCGGCGTCACGAACACCAAGGCCACCGCCAGCAGGTGGCGGTCGGCGCGGAACCACCACGCATATAGGCCGGCCAACAGCGCCAGTGCCAAGGCCAGGATCAGGTCGCGGCTGCGGCCGTTCATTGCGTCAGACGCCGGGCGATATCAGCCACCCGTCGGCCCAATGCCCGCGCCAGCACCGCCTCATCGTCGGTGGGCTGTGGATCATCCTGGCTGCCGGCCACATGGCTGGCGCCATACGGCGTACCGCCGCTGCTGGTGTGGCTCAGCGCCGGCTCGGTGAAGGGTATGCCGACAATCAGGCAGCCGTGGTGCAGCAGCGGCAGGTGCATCGACAACAGGGTTGACTCCTGGCCGCCATGCATCGAGGCGGTGGAGGTGAATACCGCCGCCGGCTTGCCGGCCAGAGTGCCGTTCACCCATTCCGCGCCCAGGCCGTCGAGGAAGTGTTTGACCGGCGCGGCCATGTTGCCGAAGCGGGTAGGGCTGCCGAGCACGATGCCATCGCATTCGGCCAGATCGGCGATGTCCACATAGGGAGCGCCGTCTTCGGGTACGGGTGGGGCGCTGGTCTGGGTGACGGCGGCGACCGGTGGCACCGTGCGCAGGCGGGCGCTCATGCCCGGCACCTCGCCGATACCGCGGGCGATCTGCCGCGCCAGCCGGGCCACCGAACCGCCACGGCTGTAGTAAAGCACCAGAATTTCCGCCATCGCACCGTTCACTCATTCTTGCAGGAGCCGGCAGTATCAACGATGCGGGCCGCGCTTTGCATCGGGTACCCTTGCCGAATGGAACCTTTGGATTCACTCAACCTATGGATGGAGCGCCTGCGTGACCGGGCGCGCAACGTCAGCTTCGGTCGCTTCCTGTGGAAGCGCTTCCTAGACGACCGCCTGTTCCAGGCCGCCGGCTCGTTGGCCTACACCACGGTGTTCGCACTTGTGCCGCTGGCCATTGTCGTATTCGGGGTGCTGTCGGCGTTCCCGATGTTCGATCGTTGGAGCGAGGCGCTCAGCGACTACGTGTTCTCCAACTTCGTACCCTCGGCGGCGCGTGCGGCGGAGGGCTATCTGCGGCAGTTCTCGGCCAGCGCAGGGCAGCTGACCGCGGCTGGCTTCCTGGCCTTGGTGGTGTCGCTGCTGATCACCCTCAACAGTGTCGAGCAGACCTTCAACCGCATCTGGCGGGTGGCTTCGGCGCGGCCGCAGCTGACCCGCTTCCTGGTCTATTGGACGGTGCTGACCCTGGGCGCCTTGCTGGCCGCTGCCTCGTTGGCTATCTCGGCAAAGGTGTTGTCGCTGCCCTTGTTCGGTACCACCGAGGGCCGCTGGCTGGCCGATCTTGGCCTGCGCCTGGCGCCGGTGCTGATCGAGTTGGTCTGCGTGGTACTGATCTACCGGGTGGTGCCGCATCACACCGTGAAGTGGCGCCATACCATTCCCGGCGCCCTGCTGGCGGTGCTGATGCTGGAGCTGGTGAAGTGGGGCATGGGCCTGTATCTGGGCAGTTTCCAGTCCTATCAGAAGCTCTATGGCACGGTGGCCTTCGTGCCGATCCTGTTGCTGTGGATCTACCTGAGCTGGGTTTCGGTCTTGCTGGGGGCATCACTGGCCTCATCGATCGCAGCTTTCCGCTATCAGCCAGTGGCAATGCGGCTGCCGCAGGGCTGCGAGCTTTATGGCTTGCTGCGCCTGTTGGGGCGCTTCCGTGAGGCGCGGCAGCAAGGGCAGGGGCTGGGTGAAGATCAGCTGTTGCTGCTGGAACCCATGCTCACCGACTCCTTGCTGCAGCAGTTGCTGGAGCAGATGGAAACCATTGGCGTGTTGCGCCGTGACGAGCGTGGTGAATGGTTGCTGGCGCGGGACCTGGACAGCATCAGTCTGCATGAACTGTATGAAAGCGCGCAGCTGCGTATTCCCGCCGCCGAGGAATACCTGCCGATGCGCGAGGACAGCCTTGGGCAAGCGGCCTGCAATGCCCTGGATCAACTACGTCTGCCGTTGCGCGAACTGCTCAAGCGCCGTGTGGATGACATCTATGTAGAGCGCGGAGATAGTCGATGATCAACAAGTTCGTTCCTGCCTTGCTGCTGGCACTGGCTTTGACAGCGTGCAAGCCCGAGCAAGCACCTGTCGCCGCGCCGGCTGCTGCACCCCAGGCACCGGCTGCGCCCGAGGCGACGCAGCCCGGCGTGGTCCAGCAGACGGTGGAAGTACCGCAATTGCAGGTGCCGACCGTGGATGGCAAGACCTATGACCTGGCCAGTCACCGTGGGCAGTGGGTGGTGGTGAATTTCTGGGCCACCTGGTGCGCACCCTGCCTGCAGGAAATGCCGGAGTTGTCGGCGCTGCACGCAATGCGCAGCAATGTGGAAGTGGTTGGCCTGGCGTATGAGGACATCGAGCTGGACGAGATGCAGGCGTTCCTGAAGGAACATCCGGTGGCCTATCCAATCGCCATCATCGACACCTTCAGTCCGCCCAAGGATTTCGCGACGCCGCGTGGCTTGCCGATGACCTACCTGATCGGGCCCGACGGCAAGGTGGCCAGGCAGTTCCTGGGGCCGGTGAATGCACAGGAGATCGAGCAGGCGATTGTGGCTGCGGGGGGTAAGGCGGTTTAAAGGGATGGTGGTTTTTCGCGGGACGTAGCTTCCAGGCGACAGCAGCAAATAGCTTTGAAGCCAAGAGCACCCCTCCCCAACCCTCCCCTTCGCTACGCGAAAGGGAGGGGGCTGTTCTCGGCATCTGTCAGATGGTCGCGGTGCCGCTGCTACCCCCTCCCTTTCGCGCAGCGAAGGGGAGGGTTGGGGAGGGGTAGCTTTTCAGCTCTTCGCGCAATCCCAGCTTCGCGGCTCACGCCGCTCCTGCAGCATCGCTGGGAATGCCCCTGCCGAGCATGGCTCGGCACTACAAGCCCCTCTCCCGTTCACGGGAGAGGGGTTGGGGTGAGGGGCGCCTTTGGGGCATCGCCGGGAAAGCTCCTGCCGAGCATGGCTCGGCACTACAGGGAGCCGGAGGTGCGCTATGGCTTGGCTGCTTCTTCGTCTACCGCAAACGGCGCAATCGGCTTCACCACGCCGTACTTTTCTTTCTTGGGTTTGCCTGGCAGCGGCGGTAGTTCGACCACCGGTTCGTCGACGTGGGTATCTGGCAGGCGATCCAGCAGGTCGCGGATCAGGGTCAGGCGGCCGCGTTTCTGGTCATTGAAATCCACCAGCGTCCACGGCGCCTGTGTGGTGTGGGTGGTCTCCAGCATGGCTTCGCGGGCCTGGGTGTAGGCGTTGTATTCCTGCCGCGATTTCAGATCGATCGGTGACAGCTTCCAGCCCTTGAGTGGATCGTCGCGGCGCTCGGCGAAGCGCTTTTCCTGCTGCTCCTGGTCCACGCACAGCCAGTACTTGAACAGCAGGATGCCATCGTCCACCAGCAGCTTTTCAAACGCAGGCGTCTGCTTGAGGAAGGTCTTGTACTGCGCATCGGTGCAGTAACCCATCACCTTCTCCACGCCGGCACGGTTGTACCAGCTGCGGTCCATCAGCACGATCTCGCCGGCCGCGGGCAGGTGCGCGATATGACGCTGGAAATACCACTGGCTGTCTTCGCGCTCGTTGGGCTTGGGCAGGGCAACCACCCGGCACTGACGCGGATTGACGTGCTTGGCGATGTCCTGGATGACGCCGCCCTTGCCGGCGGTGTCGCGGCCCTCGAACAGCACCAGCACGCGCTGCCCGCAGTGCTGGGCCCAGCGTGCCATGTTGGCCAGTTCCAGTTGCATCGGTTCCAGCAACTGTTCGTACGCCTTGCGCTTGAGCTTGCCCATGGTCACTCCTCGTGGAATGCCGAGCCTAACCCAATCGAATGTCAGCCAATGTCTGCGCCACGCCAGCCGTGGGCGCTCGCCAGCTTTTGCAGCAGCTGGGTCAGGTCGCTGGCGAAGCCGGCCATGTCGAACAGACTGCTGCGCTCGCGGGCTTCGGCCAGTCGCTGGCGGGTGGCCTGCAGGGTGGCGGCATCGTTACCCAGCGCGATTGCCTTGGCGATGAAGGCCTGGTCATCGGCGACATTCATCTCATCCATGCCGAGGTGATGGTTGAGGCTGCCCGCCACCCGCGCGGCAAAGGTAGTGCCGGGTGCGGTCAGTACTGGGCAGCCGGCCCATAGTGCGTCCGAGGCGGTGGTGTGGGCGTTGTAAGGGTGTGTATCCAGGAACAGATCGGCATGCTGGTAGCGGGCCAGATACTGCGGATGCGGCAGTTTGCGCATGAACACCAGCCGCGCTGGATCCACGCCGCGTTGGCGGGCGACTTGCTGCAGGCGCTGGTCGGCCTTGCCCGGGCCGGACAGCAGCCACAGCACGCTGCCGGGCACGCCAAGCAGTACCTGCAGTAGGCGTTCGACGCTGCGCGGGTTGAGCTTGTAGCTGTTGTTGAAGCAACAGAACACCACGCCGGCTTCCGGTAGGCCACAGTCGCCGCGCGACGGCGGCGACTGAACAATGCGGGTGTTGTCCGAGGGCTGGAAGGCGCGCGGCAGGCGCAACACCTTTTCGCTGAAGCCTGATTCCAGGACGGGCGGCAGCACAAAGTCATCGGCGACGGCGTAGTTGATCCATGGCGCACCAGAGGTGCCGGGGTAGGCCAGCCAGTTCAATTGCAGCGGTGCCGGGCGCATGGCCAGTACTTCGGGTGTGCCACCGCCACCCCAGCCGCGCAGGTCGAACAATAGATCAATGCCGGTGTTGCGGATGCGCTGGGCAATCGCCGCATGTGCTTGGCTACTGACGTCGTGCAGTTGCTCGGCAGCGGCCTGCAGGCGTTGGCGGATGCTGCTGCCATCGTCGCTGTTGAGTGCAAACAAGTGCACCTGCAATTGCGGCTGCGCGCGCAGCTGCTCGAACAGGGCGACCGTCAGCAGCCCGGTTGGGTGCGCGCCGAAGCCGTTGGAAAGGAAGCCGACGCGCAGCGCGCCCTGTGCACGCACCTGGGTTGCGGGAAGGTGCGGAATGGCTTGAGCCAGCACGCTGGCGCGTTGCCGCGCGCAGGCAAGCTGTTCGGCGGCGCTGGCATCTTCGCTGAGAAAGGCAAAGGGCTCCACGGCGGGATTGCCTTGCGCTACCGCGCGCCGCACTTGTTGCGAAAGTGCATCGATATCGCGCCAGTCGCAGAGCCGGCGCTGCCAGTTCAGGCGCTGTGCGGCCATATAGGCTTCGTCCGGTGCCAGGGCATGCGCGCGTCGATAGGCATCGGCGGCGGCTTCGGGCTGGTTGGCATCTTCCAATACGTGACCCAGCCACAAGGCCATGCCGGGGTGCTGCGGGGCGAGCTGGCAGGCCTGCTGCAGCAGGGCGGCGGCTTCGTCGTGCTTGCCTTGCATCCAGCGGGCGCGACCGAGCCGGGCGAGGGCTTCGGGGTGTTGTGGACGCAGTTGCAAGGCTTTTGCGGCTGCGGCCTCACCTGCGGCCATGTCGCCTGCGCCGAGCTCGGCGTCGGCCAGCATCACCCAGGCGATGAAGTCACCGGGTTGGCGGGTGACGGCATTGCGGAGCTGGTCGCGTTCGTTGAGAGCGTTGGTCATTGTGCTGGCTTTGCCCCCTCCCTTGCGCGCAGCGCAGGGGAGGGTTGGGGAGGGGGGGCTTTTGATTTTGCTCTGGGCTGGTGATTAAGGCCAAATCCAGAGGCAGCAGCCAAAGCCAAAGCCAAAAGCTACCCCTCCCCAGCCCTCCCCTATGCTGCGCATAAGGGAGGGAGCGTATTAGGTCCCTTCAGCCAAACGCGCCAGCTCATCCACTTGGTGTTCGTGCTGCAGGCGTGCGACGAGGTCGTCCAGGCCGCCTTCGATGATGTTGGGCAGGTCGTACAGGGTCAGGCCTTCGACGCGGTGGTCGGTGATGCGGCCCTGCGGGAAGCTGTAGGTGCGGATGCGCTGGCTGCGGTCGCCACTGCCTACCTGCAGACGGCGCGATTCGGCCTGCGCTGCGGCCTGCTTGCTGCGCTCGGCATCCAGCAGCTGCGCCTTCAGGCGTTTCATCGCCTTGTCGCGGTTGGCGTGCTGGCTGCGCTCGGTTTGGCATTCCACCACTACGCCGGTGGGGATGTGGGTGATGCGGATCGCCGACTCGGTCTTGTTGACATGCTGACCACCGGCGCCGGAGGAACGGTAGGTGTCCACGCGCAGATCGGCAGGGTTGATCACCACGTCCTCGACATCATCGGCTTCGGGAATGATCGCCACCGTTGCTGCCGAGGTGTGGATGCGGCCCTGCGATTCGGTGGCCGGCACGCGTTGCACACGGTGCGTGCCGGATTCGAACTTCAGCTTGGAATAGGCGCCGCGGCCAACCACGCGCGCCACGACTTCTTTGTAGCCGCCGTGTTCGCCGGGGTTGTCGGATTCGATTTCCACCTTCCAGCCCTGGCGCTCGGCATAGCGGGCGTACATGCGGAACAGGTCGCCGGCAAAAATCGCCGCTTCGTCGCCGCCGGTGCCGGCGCGCACTTCCAGGAACAGATTGCCTTCGTCGCGCGGGTCGCGCGGTACCAGCAGCAGTGCCAGTTCTTCGTCCAAGGCCTGCAGGCGGGCCTGCGCTGCGGTTATTTCTTCCTCGGCCAGCTCGCGCAGTTCCGGGTCGTTGCGCATGGCTTCGGCCGAGGCCAGGTCTTCCAGCGCACGGGTTTCGTTCGCCAATGCAGTGGCGATGGGTTCCAGTTGCGAGAACTCACGGGAAAAATTGCGGAAGCGCTCGTTGTCGGCGACCACATCAGGGTCGGAAAGCAGGCGTTCCAGTTCTTCTCGGCGCTCGGCCAGTGCCAGCAGCTTACGGCGCAGGGTCGGCGTCATCATTCCTCGCAGCGGGGTGGTGATACCCGGGGGTGGCCGGGAACAGGCGCTCGGCGGCGCGGGTGAGATCGGTATCGCCATCCTGCGCGGCTTGGCGCAGGGCGGCGGTGGGCGGATGCAGCAGGCGGTTGGTCAGGCCGTGCGCCAGTTGCTCCAGTACTTCGTCCGGCAGTTTGCCATGGGCAAGCTGTTGCCGGGCCTTGGCCAGCAATTCGGCGCGGGTGGCCTCGCCGAACGCGCGCAGTTGCCGGATGGGCGCCTGCAGGCGAGCGGCGCGCAGGTTTTCCAGATAGCGGGTGACCTGCAGGTCAATGATGGATTCGGCCTCGGCGGCGGCCTCGCGGCGGCCGCGGCGGTTTTCTTCCACGGCCCGTTCCAGGTCATCCACGGTATACAGGTAGGCGTCGGCCAGCTTGCCGACCTCGGCGTCGATATCGCGCGGCACGGCCAGGTCGAACAGCAGCATCGGCTTGTGCCGGCGCAGGCGCAGCGCGTTGGCGACCTGGCGATGCAGGATCACCGGCTCGCGCGCGGCGGTGGCCGAGAACACCACGTCGGCTTCGCCCAGATGGCGCTCCAGCTCGGTCAAGGGCAGCGCCACGCCGCCGTGCCGGCTGGCCAGGTCCTGGGCATTGGCCACGGTGCGGTTGGCGATCAGCAGCCGCTTCACCTTGGCATCGCTGAGGTGCTTGGCGACCAGTTCCATGGTTTCGCCGGCGCCGACCAGCAGCACGGTGGATTCATCCATGCGCGCAAACGAGTCCTGCGCCAGCCGCACCGCGGTGGAGGCCACCGAGATTGGGTTGGCGCCGACGCGGGTATCGGTGCGGGCACGCTTGGCCACGGAGAAGGTCTGCTGGAACAACCGGTCCAATTGTTGCCCGATTGCACCGCTGTCGTGCGCCAACGCCCAAGCGTCTTTTACCTGGCCCAGGATCTGCGGCTCGCCCAGCACCATCGAATCCAGGCCGGTGGCGACCCGGAACAGGTGGCGTACGGCTTCACCTTCGCTGTGCTGGTAGAGATAGCCCTGCAGGCTGCCGGCGTGGTGTTCCAGCCAATGGCTCAGGGCCTTGCTGTCCTCGGCAACGGCATACAGCTCGGTACGGTTGCAGGTGGACAGCAGCACCGCTTCGGCCAGCTGCGGGGTCTGCCGCAATGAATCCATCGCGCGCGGCAAGGCGTCTCCGCCAAAGGCAGCGCGTTCGCGCAGTTCTACCGGCGCAGTCTGGTGATTCAGTCCGAGCACCCACAGGGTCATCTGTTCAGTTGCTTGCGATAAGCTGCTGGCTGTTGAAGGCCGCCATTTTACGGCCCGGTTGCGTCAGATGCCCGTATTCAATCGCATATGCACCGTTCTGTTGCTTTCCCTGCCGGTTTTTCCGGTGCTGGCGGCCCCGGTTGCGCCGGTCCAGGCGCAGTTGGCGGCCGAAGGCCTGCCGCTGACCCCGGTGCTGGCCGGCGAGTTCTCGCTGCAGGCCGGCAAACTGCCCGATGCCGCCCGCTGGTACCTGCAGGCGGCCCAGGAAGCCAAGGGCGACGTAGGCCTGGCTGAACGCGCCACCCGCATCGCCATGCTGGCCGATGATGCCGACCGAGCCGAACAGGCGCTGGCGCTTTGGGCGCAGCGTGACCCTGGTTCGGTCGCGGTGCGCGGCACCCGTGGTGCGCTGGCCATGCGCAATGGCGACGCCAAGCTGGCCCGCAAGGAGTTGTTGGCGGTGTTGCGTTCGCCTGAACCACGGTCCTGGCGCTATGCGCTGCTGGCGCTGGCTACTGGTGGTCGTGACCCGGCGGTACCGGCGCAGGTGCTGGGCATGCTGGTGGACGCCAATGCGATCCCCAATGATCTGGAGGCCTGGCAGGAATTCGGCCGGCTGGCCCTGCGCATGGAGAGCCCGGAGCTGTCGCGGCGCATGGTGGGCGAGGTGGTGCGGCGCTTTCCGGATGAGCCGCGGGTGGCGCTGCTGCATGCCTCCCAGCTCAATCAGGCCGGCAAGAAGGACGAGGCGCTGGCCCTGCTCAAAGGCATCGAGCCCAAGGCGGAGAAGGACGACGAGCTGCGCGGTGCGCTGGCCATCGCCTATGACACGCTGGGCGAGACAGCCGCTGCCGAACATGTGCTGTCGGTAGGCGAGCAGAACCTGCAGAGCTGGGGCATGCGTGCCTCGCTGCTGGCCAAGCAGAAGGACGATGTGGCGCTGCTGGCGCTGTATCAGGACATTGCGGCCAAGGCCAGCAAGCCTGACCCGGACCAGCGCCTGCTGCTGGGCAAAATCGCCGAATACCTGAAGCGCTACCAGGAAGCCGTGGATTGGTATCACGGCGTGCCCGGTGGCGAGCATCGCGGTGAGGCGCAGCTGCGTGCGGTCAATGCGCTGCACCTGATGGGTGACAAGGCGCGCGCTGCCAAAGAGGTGCAGTCGATCCAGGCCGATGCCTCACTGGATGACGATGTGCGCCGCGACGCCTATCTGCTCGAATCTGAGCTGCAGCTGCGTGATGGCGAAACCAAGGCTGAGTTCGATGTGTTGGCGCGTGGTCTTGCTGCATTCCCGGATGACAGTGCCTTGCTTTACGCCCGCGCGCTGGCCTGGGAACGCACTGACAATGTGCCGCGCGCCGAGGCTGACCTGCGCAAGGTACTGGTGGCCGAGCCCGAGAACGTGGCGGCGCTGAACGCATTGGGCTACACCTTGGCCGACCGCACCCAGCGCTACCAGGAGGCATTGGAGCTGATTGATCGTGCGCGCGTGGCCGAGCCGGACAATGCCGCCATCGTCGACAGCTACGGTTGGGTGTTGTATCGACTGGGCCGTAATGACGAAGCGCTGGTGCATCTGCGCCGCGCCTGGACCTTGAACAAAGACCCGGAAATCGCTGCGCACGTAGGCGAAGTGCTGTGGGTGCTGGGACAGAAAGACGAAGCCCGGCGCTACTTCGACGAGGCCCGCAAGCTGGATCCGGACAACCGCGCGCTGCAGCGTGCGATCGAAAAGTTGGGTGTATGAACGTAATGATGTGGCGGGCGCCGTTGGCGCTGCTGGTAGTAGGCGCGCTCGCGGCCTGTGGCTCGGTGCCCAAGCGCCAGGCGGCGCCGGTAGCGGCTGAAGTGGAGCAAGTGTCCGCGCAGGCGCAGGCGGCGGAACAGCAGCGGCAGGCCGCGCTGCAGGCGCAGCCGAACTGGTCATTCCAGGGCCGGGTGGCGATCAGCAAGGGGCGCAACGGCGGCAATGGTCGGATCGACTGGCTGCAGCAGGGGCCTGCCTATCAGGTCAGTCTGGCTGCGCCGGTAACCCGCCAGAGCTGGCAGCTCAGTGGTGGTGAGCCGGGCCAGGCGGTGCGTCTGGACGGACTTGAAGGCGGTCCGCGCACGGCCGATGACGCTGGTCAGCTGCTGTTGCAGGCCACCGGCTGGGAAATCCCGGTCGCCCAGTTGGCCGAGTGGGTGCGTGGCCTGCCAAGTGCCGGAGCCAGCCCCGAATACCTCGGTTTCGACGCCGAAGGGCGGCCACGGGTGCTGCGCCAGCAGGGCTGGCAGGTGGACTATCTGGACTGGTACCCGGCCGACGCCGGGCGTCCGTCGCTGCCGCGCCGGATCGAGGCGGTCAACGGCGATGCCAAGGTCCGCCTGATCGTGGATGAATGGGGTGCGGACGCGCCATGACTGCCGTTGTCGATGCTGCGGGCTGGTCGTACTGGCCAGCCCCGGCCAAGCTGAACCTGTTTCTGCATATCACCGGCCGTCGCGCTGATGGCTACCACGTGCTGCAGACTGTATTCCGGCTGCTGGATTGGGGCGATCGTATCGGCCTGCGCCTGCGTGAAGACGGCCGGGTACATCGCGACGGGCTATCGGTAGCTGGCGTTGCCGAGGCTGATGATCTTGTGGTTCGTGCGGCTATCGCGCTGAAAAATGCGACCAATTGCGACAAAGGTGTCGATATCCGGGTCGAAAAGCGGATTCCGGCCGGTGGTGGCTTTGGTGGTGGCTCCTCCGATGCGGCAACCGTGCTGGTGGCACTGAACGCGCTGTGGGGCGCCGGGCTGGACGAGGACGCACTGGCCGCACTCGGTGTCGGTCTAGGCGCCGATGTTCCGGTATTTGTGCGCGGGCGCAGCGCCTGGGCCGAAGGTGTGGGCGAATTGCTGACGCCGATAGATTTGCCGGAAGCGTGGTATTTGCTGGTTGATCCGGGTGTTCACGTGCCCACGGCTGAACTTTTTCGTTCACAGCATTTGACGCGGGATGCCAAGCCCGTGAAAATAGCGGACTTCGCTTCCGGGACCGTCCTCGGAAATGCGTTCGAGCCGGTACTACGGCGCCAGGAACCTGCCATCGAGGCGACGTTCCAGGCCTTGTCAGGTATTGGTCGGGCACGACTCACGGGGTCGGGAAGCGGTTGTTTCGTCGAGTTCGCTACGCGCGCTGCTGCAGAGCAGGCCTTGGCGGAGTTGCCGCCGCAACTGCGAGCTTGGGTAGCTGCGGGTGTTGATCGCTCGCCACTGCTTGATGCGCTGGAAACGACGGGAATTGTTTGATGCAGGGGCGTCGCCAAGAGGCCCAAGGCACCAGGTTTTGATCCTGGCATTCGTAGGTTCGAATCCTACCGCCCCTGCCACACACTCCCAACGCTGCAAGCGCATTGGATGTGCGCGAAACGAACCCGCGCCATCACCGCAGTAATCACGTTTCTTTTGCTACTCGCCCCCGCCCGAGAGAGCTGTCATGCAAGATTCCCCGAACCTGCTGGTTTTTTCCGGCAATGCCAATAAACACCTTGCGCAGAGCATCTGCAAGGAACTCGGGGTAAGACCGGGCAAGGCACTGGTTTCCAAGTTTTCCGATGGTGAAGTGCAGGTCGAGATCCAGGAGAACGTGCGTAAGCAGGACGTTTTCGTGGTTCAGTCCACCGGCGCTCCAAGTGCCGAAAACCTGATGGAACTGCTGGTGATCATCGACGCGCTCAAGCGCGCGAGCGCCGCTTCCGTTACCGCGGTGGTGCCGTACTTCGGCTACGCCCGCCAGGATCGCCGCATGCGCTCCTCGCGCGTGCCGATCACCGCGAAGGTTGCTGCAAAGATGTTCTCGGCTGTGCACACCGACCAGATCCTCACGGTCGACCTGCACGCCGATCAGATCCAGGGTTTCTTCGACATGCCGGTCGATAACGTCTATGCGTCGCCGCTGTTGCTGGCCGACATCTGGCGCGTCTACGGCACCGACAACCTGATCGTGGTCAGCCCGGACGTAGGCGGCGTGGTACGCGCCCGCGCCGTGGCAAAGCGCCTGGATGATGCCGACCTGGCCATCATCGACAAGCGCCGCCCGCGTGCCAACGTCGCCACCGTGATGAACATCATCGGTGACGTTGAAGGCAAGACCTGCGTGATGGTCGACGACATCGTCGACACCGCCGGCACCCTGTGTGCTGCCGCTGCTGCCCTCAAGGCGCGCGGTGCACTGAAGGTTGCCGCGTACTGCACCCACGCCGTGCTCTCGGGCCCGGCGGTGGACAATTTGAACAACTCCCAGCTCGATGAGCTGGTGGTGACCGACACGATTCCGCTTTCCGAAGTGGCCCGCGTCTGTCCCAAGATCCGCCAGATCAGCGTGGCCGAAATGCTGGCCGAGACGATGCGCCGCATCGCCTTCGGTGAGTCGGTCAGCTCGATGTACGTGGATTGATGGATCCGGTCCCCGGCTTGTCCGGGGATCACAACAGGCTCTTCTGGTCGCGGAAGAGTCTTTACGCAGCGCCGCGAGGCGGTGCAACAACCTAGAGTAGTCAACATGGCAAAGTCCCACGAAATCAAAGTCGCCCGTCGTGACGTGCAAGGTCAGGGTGCGAGCCGCCGCCTGCGTCATGCCGGTGTGGTCCCGGGTATCGTTTACGGCGGTGATAAGGAGCCGGTGAAGGTCGAGTTCAACCACAACGAGATCTGGCTGGCCCAGTTCAACGATTGGTTCTACTCCTCGATCATCGACCTGAACCTCGACGGCACCATCCACAAGGTGCTGCTGCGTGACATGCAGCGTCACCCGTACAAGCAGCTGGTCATGCACCTGGATTTCCAGCGCGTGAACGAAAATGAAGTGCTGCACGCTTCGGTGCCGCTGACCTTCATCAACGAAGACACCTCGCCGGCTGGCAAGGCTGCCGACGTGCTGGTCACTCACGAACTGAAGGAAGTGGCGATTGCCTGCTTGCCGAAGGACCTGCCGGAGTCGATCGAAGTCGACCTGGGCGAGCTGAAGGCTGGCGACATCATCTACCTGTCGGGCCTGAAGCTGCCGGCTGGCGTGGAAATTCCGGCGCTGAAGCTGGGCAAGGGCCATGACGACGCAGTTGTCATCGCCAAGACCGCCGCTGCAGAAGAAGCAGCAGCCGAGTAATCGGCCATGTTGCGCCCGCTCTTCGGAGCGGGCGCAGCAGGTGTATCTGACAGATGACTGGCTTGCGATTGATCGTTGGTCTGGGCAACCCCGGACCCGAACACGCCCGGACCCGGCACAATGCCGGGTTTCATTTCGTTGAGGCCCTGGCAGAGCGGCAGGGCGCGCGCTGGGCGCTGGAAAGCAAATTGTTTGGCGAAGTCGCCAAGGTCGAGATTGCTGGACAGCCGGTATGGCTGTTGAAGCCGGCCACCTACATGAACCTCTCTGGCAAATCGGTCACCGCCGCACAGCGGTTCTGGAAGATCGAGCCGGAAGAGACCCTGCTTGCACACGACGAACTGGACATGCCGCCCGGCGTGGCCCGGCTCAAGTTCGACGGTGGTCATGGCGGCCAGAACGGCCTGCGTGACACCATCCGTCTGCTCGGTCATGGCAAGTTCCATCGCCTGCGTCTTGGCATCGGCCATCCCGGTCACAAGGACCGCGTGGTGGGTTGGGTATTGGGCCGTCCGTCGCCGGACGACGCCGTGCTGATGGCACAGGCCATCGATGCGGCCATCGACGTGATGCCGTTGGCGGTAGCCGGTGATTACAGCGAAGCGATGAAGCGTCTGCACACCACCAAGTGAGCGAAAAATGGGGAATGGGGAATGGAACGGCGTTAGGCCCTTCCGCTTCTTCATTCCCGATTTTCCATTCACGGGAGTTCAAGCATGGGTATCAAATGCGGCATCGTCGGTCTGCCCAATGTCGGCAAGTCGACCCTGTTCAATGCGCTGACCAAGGCGGGTATCGCTGCGGCCAACTTCCCGTTCTGCACGATCGAGCCGAACACCGGCGTGGTGCCGGTGCCGGATCCGCGCCTTGATGCGCTGGCGGCCATCGTCAAGCCGGAGCGGGTGATCCCGACCACGATGGAGTTCGTCGACATCGCCGGTCTGGTCGCTGGTGCGTCCAAGGGTGAAGGCCTGGGCAACAAGTTCCTGGCCCATATCCGCGAGACCGATGCCATCGCTCATGTTGTGCGTTGCTTCGAAGACGGCAATGTCATCCACGTTGCCAACAAGGTCGATCCGATCGCCGATATCGAGACCATCGATACCGAGCTGGCGCTGGCTGACCTGGAATCGGTGTTGAAGGCGCTGGATCGCGCTACCCGCGCAGCCAAGGCCAATGACAAGGAAGCGCTGGCGCGCAAGCCGGTGCTGGAGAAGCTGGCTTCGGCACTGGACCAGGGCAAGTCGGCGCGTGCCGCCGGCCTCGATGCCGATGAGAAGGCGCTGATCCGTGACATGTTCCTGATCACGCTGAAGCCGTTGATGTACATCGCCAACGTTGCCGAAGACGGCTTCGAGAACAATCCGCTGCTGGACGTCGTGCGCGCTCGCGCCGAAGCCGAAGGTGCCGAAGTGGTGCCGGTGTGTGCGGCCATCGAGGAAGAAATGGCGCAGCTGGACGACGCCGACCGCGACGAGTTCCTCAAGGACCTGGGTCTGGAAGAGCCGGGCCTGAACCGCGTGATCCGTGCCGGCTACAAGCTGCTCGGCCTGCAGACCTACTTCACCGCAGGCGTGAAGGAAGTCCGTGCATGGCAGCTGCGCGCCGGCTCGACCGCGCCGCAGGCAGCAGGTGTGATCCATACCGACTTCGAGCGTGGCTTCATCCGCGCCGAAACCATCAGCTACGAAGACTTCATCAACCTCAAGGGTGAGCAGGGCGCCAAGGAAGCCGGTCGCCTGCGCCTGGAAGGCAAGGACTACATCGTCAAGGAAGGTGACGTACTGCATTTCCGCTTCAACGTCTGATTCTTTTGATGTTGCAGTACCAACAAGGCCCCGCACTGCGGGGCCTTGTTGTATCAGGCGTTTTCATCATGGTGAAAATTTGACCATGATTTTGAAAGCCTTGCAGCGCAAGGCCTGCACGCGGTTGTCCACAGCCTTCTCCATTCATTGCACACAGCGGTTGTGGAGAAATCCCGGGTCAGGCAACTGTTTGTAGGAGCGGCGCAAGCCGCGAAGCTGGCCTTCTTGAAGCTCACACGTCTGTGCAACCTGACGATGCACGAGCTTCGCGGCTGACGCCGCTCCCACAAGACTGGTTTGCCTGAATTTGTAGGAGCGGCGTAAGCCGCGAAGCTGACCTTCTTGCAGCCGCGGGAGAATGTGCCATCTGAAGATGTACGAGCTTCGCGGCTGACGCTGCTCCTACAAAGAGCCGCATGCCTTCGTCGCAGTACATTGGTCAAAAAATCACCACTATTTTGAAAGCCTTGCAGCGCAAGGCCTGCACGTAGTTGTCCACAGCCTTCTCCAGCCATTGCACACAGTGGCTGTGGAGAAGAATTGCCACGGTGTAGCCGGTGCAGTGCTGGCTGGTGGTACCCACCAAAGCCCGCACAAACAACAAGGCCCGCCAATGGCGGGCCTTGTTGGCAATGCATGGAACCAGGCCTTACAGCGCCTTGCCGCCCAGCTTCCAGGTGAGCTGCAGGTAGTAGCTGCGGCCCATGCTGTCGAACCACGAAGTGTCGTAGTACGGGTAGTTCGACCAGGTCGGGTCCTTCGGCGGCATCTTGTCGAACAGGTTGTTTACCGACAGCGACACCCGCAGGTGATCAGTGATGTCGTAGCGGGCGCCGGCGTTGAAGCGCCAGGTTGCTTTGGTCCATGCGTCGTTGTCGTAGTTGGCGACCTTGCCCAGGTAGTTGCCGAACAGGCTGGCGCCCCAGGCACCCTTGTCCCAGCTCACGCCCAAGTTCGACTTCACCCGCGGCAGCGTGGTGGCGCTGAAGCTGACATCGAGCATGTCTTCCTTCGGGTCGCCGGGGAACTGCTGGCGGGTGTGGCGATGGGTCCAGTTGTACTGGCCGGTGAAGCTGAAATCGCCAGCGTTCGCCGTCTGCAGGCGGTAGTTGGCGGCGACATCGATGCCCGAGGTTTCCTCGTTGGCGATGTTGATCGGTCCGAAGCGAACGCTGGTGATGGTGCCGTCGCCGTCGCGGATCACGCGTGCCAAGGCGTCCACGCAGGTCGGCGAGTTGATGTCGACGGCCGTGCCGCTGTCGGTACTGCCCAGGCGGCAGTCCGCTTCCTGGATGCGCAGCAGTTCGCGGTCCTGCGTCTGCACCTGATTCTCGATCCGGATCTTGTAGTAATCCACCGCCAGATCGAAGTTGGCCACGGGTGACCACACGAAACCGGCCGAGAACGACTTGCTCGTCTCCTCATCCAGATTCATGTTGCCGCTGTAGACATCGAACGTGCTGACGTCGTAGTTGCCAAAGTCGCGGTCGTAGCATTCGCCGTCGGTTGCACCGGCATTGTCCGAACGACAGGCCAGGTAATCGGTGGCGTTGCGGGTGCGGTAGTAGTCGTTCCCGGCGAACAGGTAGTGCATGTCCGGTGCGCGGAAACCGGTGCCGTAGGAGCTGCGCAACAGCAGCGTATCCAGCGGACGCCATTCCAGACCGGCGCTGTAGGTGAACTTGCCCGGGCTCTTGTTGCCGTAGCTATAGCGGTCATAGCGGCCGGCAACGCTCGCCTGAAGGGTGGACGCAATTGGCAGGCGCAATTCGCCGGCGGCACTCCAGTGATCACGGTCACCGCTGCCATCGCCATAGCGCGGGCCGTAGTACGCGTCTTCGGTGAGCGCGAGCGGGTCGGGGTTGATCTTGTAGGACTGCTCGCCGTACTCCACGGCACCAGCGAAGCCGACGTCACCTGCAGGCAGCGAGAACAGCGAGGCGGTATCGACGGTGAAGCTGAGGTTGTCGTTCTTGGCTTCCGGACGGAAGGTGGACATTGCTGCGATCGAGGCGAACTCGGCCTGGGTCAGCGGCGTGAACAGGCGTGCCGGATCCGGGGTGTAGATCGCGATGCCGTCGTCGTCATAGCCCTGCAGTTCGCCCAGGAACAGGCTGTTGGCCGCAGCTGCCTTGATGCGCGGCATTTTGACGTCAGCCTTGTACTGGGAGTGGTTGTAGGCGGCTTCCCAGTTCCATTCCTCGGCGAACATGCCCTTGAGGCCGGTAGTCACCGCAAACGTCTTCTGGGTGGTGGTGTTCATGCGGTTGCGCAGACCGCCCACTTCTTCCGGGCTGAATTGGCGCGCCCAGTTCTCGTATCGCTCGGTGGTGGCGTTGTAGAAGATCTTGTTGCGGTAATTGTCGGTCGAGTTCGGGTCATGGAACTCCCAGCCCATATGGTCGCTGGCGACATCGTTGCTGTTGGTGCCGGTCAGCAGCTTGACCTTCTGCTGGCCAAGCTGGACATCGGCAAACCACGACAGCGCATCGTTGAACCGATACTCGAACGAACCATAGGCATTGAAGCCTTTGCGCTCGTTCTGGATGGTGCGATAGGCAATGGCGCGTTCGCTGCCGCAATACGGGCCGAGGTCGTTCTCGGCGAGTACAGTGGTGCCGCCGTTGAGGCCGGCCATGGCGGCGCAGCCGTCAGCCGGGGCGATGTTTTCGTCGTCGTCCCAATTCTGCAGCTGTGCGATGAGGCGCGGCAGGCGGCGTTCTGCAGCCGGCGAATCCAGCGTCGAATCCTGCACGCTGCGGTCGGTGCCCCACAGGGGGCGCTTGTTGATCAGTTCAACGCCGACGATGCCGCTGAACTTGTCCTGCTCGAAGCCGGTAGTGATCGTCAGATTCTGCGATGAGCCGCCGCCACGGCTGGTGTCGCCAAAGCGGTAGTCGAAGGTGGTGCCGTCGGTGGACTTCTTCAGGATGAAGTTGATGACGCCGGCCATGGCGTCGGAGCCGTACACGGCCGATGCGCTGCCGGTCAGCACTTCAATGCGATCAATCATGCCCAGTGGGATATTGCCGACGTCGGTGAAGTTGCTGCGGCCATTGAGCGGCAGCGGGAAGTCGGCGATGCGGCGGCCGTTGACCAGTACAAGCGTGTGATTCGGGCCCAGGCCGCGCAGATCGACTGCCTGTGCGCCAGGCGTGGACTGCGCGCCGGTGGTGTTCTGCTGCCCTTGGGTACTGCCGCTGTTCTGGCTCAGCGAGCGCAGTACATCGGGAACCGAGGTGAAACCAGCGGACTTGATCTGCTCGGCGGTCACCACGGTGACCGGGGCCGGGCCTTCCACCTGGGCGCGCGGGATGCGCGAGCCGGTGACCTGCACCGTGTCGAGTTGTTGCGGTTGGCCCTGGGTGGCGGTCTGCGCCAGGGCGGGGGCGGCCATCGACAGCAGGGCCAGTTGGATTGAACACACCATTGCGTGCTTACGCATGAATCAGCTCTCTGATGAAAAGTGTCCGAATTTGTCCTGTCGGCATGTAGGGAAATGCCGGCCAACCCTGTCTGTAATGTGAATGGGTTCTTGCCATCTAACACCTTTTTTACACGCTTGACCACTGCCAGAAAGTCTGGCATTACAGCTGTAAGCGATTACATGGATCAGGTAGAGGGTGCTATGAAACGTAAGAGTTCCTGGCTGGGGCGAATCGTTCTGGCTATCGCAGCTGTCGCTGCGGGGGGCGTGGTCCACGCCGAGGATTCGCGTGGCATCAGTGCCGCCGGCTACCGCTACTACGAAGTAGGTGATCTGGATGCGCCGCGCCCGGGCAAGACCGAGGCGGCCATGATGTTGATGGGCGGCGGCGACTGGGTGCCGGAGGCCTTCCACTGGTGGGTTGAACGGGCGGGGCACGGTCGCGTGGTGATCCTGCGCGCCTCCGGCGACGACAACATGCAGAAGGAGCTGTACTACGACATCGGCGGCGTTACCGCGGTGCAGACGCTGGTGTTCGACAGCCGCAAGGCGGCTGATGATCCGGCCGTGCTGCGTGTGGTGCGCGGCGCCGATGCGATCTTCATCGCCGGCGGCGACCAGTCGCGTTACATCCGTTTCTGGAAGGGCACCGAGCTCAACAACCTGCTCAATGCGCACGTCCGTGCCGGCAAGCCGATCGGCGGTACCAGTGCTGGGCTGGCGATCCTCGGTGGCTATGCCTATGGCGCGCTGGATGGCGGCAGTGTCAATTCACCGGCCGCTTTGAGTGACCCGATGGGGAGCAAGGTGACCATGGACCGGGATTTCCTGACCATGCCCTACCTGTCCAACGTGGTGACCGATACCCACTTCGCCAAGCGTGATCGCCTGGGCCGGTTGATTGTGTTTGTGGCCCGTGCCGCGCAGGAGAAAGGCCAGGACGATATCGTCGGCATCGGCGTCGATGAAGACACCGCCCTGTGCGTGGAAGCTGATGGCCGTGGCCAGGTGTATTCCTTGAATGATGGCTATGCGTGGTTGGTGATGCCACGGCACACGGCAGATCGCCTGAGCAATGGTGAGCCCTTGGAATTCAGTTCGATTCCGGTCACTGGCGTTGGTGCGGGCAGTCGTCTGCACCTGGATGGGTTCAGGGTCGACAACGCAGCTTTCACTGCGATGGCCAGCGTCGTCGATGGCGAGTTGGAGCTGCATCCCAACTGAGCGTTTGCGATCAACAGATCAAGGGGCTTCGGCCCCTTTTTTGTTGTCGTTGGGAGTGGTTGCTGCAGGGGTGGAATGTGGGGGCGGGCTCGGCAGCTGTCGGAATGCGGGGGTGGGCGACGTTGGTGACTGTTCAGAGTGGCTGGCAGCTGCCTAGAATCGGGGTTCCATTCGGGAGTGAAGAAACATGAAGCTGACTTCTGCAGTACTGCTGGGCCTGGCGTCGCTGTCCTCGGGGGCTGCCGCGGCAGCCGAGGTCTCTCCCTTGCTGGTCATCCATGGCGGGGCAGGGGTTGAGCGCAAGGATTTCAGCGCTGCAGAAGAGCGTGCTGCCCGCGCCGCCTTGACCGAGGCGCTGCGCCAGGGTCATCAGGCCTTGGCTGCTGGCAAGCCTGCGCTGGATGCAGTGACGGCTGCGATCACCGTGCTGGAGAACGATCCGACTTTCAATGCAGGTCGGGGCGCGGTGTTCACCCATGACGGCAAGAATGAGTTGGATGCCTCGTTGATGGATGGCGCCACGCTGCGCGCCGGTGCCGTCGCCGGCGTGCATACCGTCAAGAACCCGATCCTGCTGTCGCGCGCGGTGATGGAGCATTCCCCGCACGTGATGATGGTGGGGCAGGGCGCGGAGCTGTTCGCCGCCGAGCAGAAGATCGAACTGGTGGATCCGTCCTACTTCCGTACCGAGAAGCGTTGGGAGCAGTTGCAGCGTGCATTGAAGGAAGAGGCTGCAGGGCAGGCGCATGCCGACCTGGAGACCGCCAAGCATTTCGGCACCGTGGGTGCGGTTGCATTGGATGGCCAGGGCAAGCTTGCGGCGGGCACCTCCACCGGTGGCATGACCAACAAGCGCTATGGACGGGTTGGTGATTCGCCGATCATCGGTGCCGGAACCTATGCCAGCGACCAGTGCGCAGTATCAGGCACGGGCTGGGGTGAGTACTACATCCGCCTGTCCGTCGCGCATGAGATCTGTGCACGCATGAAGTACTTGAAGGAAACGCCTGCACAGGCCGGCGATGAAGTGATCGTCAAGCGCATCCCCGAGCTCGGTGGTGATGGTGGCGGCATCGTTCTGTCTGCTGATGGCAAGGCTGCGATGCCGTTCAATACCGAAGGCATGTATCGCGGTTGGATTGGTGCCGATGGCGTGCCGCACGTGGCGATTTTTGCTGACGAAAAGATTAAGATGCCCGGCGAGTGATCGGCACCGCCGATGCCGAAAAAGAAATTTCACCAAATGTGAAGATTTCTGTTGACAGCATCGGCGCTGATCACCAAAATAGCGAGCTCACCCACCCCTGACCGGCAAGGCCGCGGTCCTCGACAAGGGAGTGGAATGGAGGGATACCCAAGCGGCCAACGGGGGCAGACTGTAAATCTGCTGGCTTACGCCTTCGGTGGTTCGAATCCACCTCCCTCCACCAGTTTTATGTTGTGACGTGTTTTCCCGGTGCGGGAGTAGTTCAACGGTAGAACCTTAGCCTTCCAAGCTAATGGTGCGGGTTCGATTCCCGTCTCCCGCTCCATTGAACGAAACGAAAAAACACGGCATAATAGACAACTCGCTCACGTAGCTCAGTCGGTAGAGCACCTCCTTGGTAAGGAGGAGGTCGAAGGTTCGATTCCTTTCGTGAGCACCATCTTTCGCTGATAGTGCACAACTAACCCTGTTACCGAGAAGAAGCAGCCATGTCCAAGAGCAAGTTCGAGCGTACCAAGCCGCACGTCAACGTCGGCACCATCGGCCACGTCGATCATGGCAAGACCACGCTGACTGCCGCGCTGACCAAGATCGGTGCAGAGCGCTTCGGTGGCGAGTTCAAGGATTATTCCTCGATCGATGCCGCACCGGAAGAGAAGGCTCGTGGTATCACGATCTCGACCGCGCACGTTGAGTACGAATCTGCTTCGCGTCACTACGCCCACGTGGATTGCCCGGGCCATGCTGACTACGTCAAGAACATGATCACCGGTGCTGCCCAGATGGACGGCGCGATCTTGGTCTGTTCGGCTGCTGACGGCCCGATGCCGCAGACCCGCGAGCACATCCTGCTGTCGCGTCAGGTCGGCGTGCCGTACATCGTTGTGTTCCTGAACAAGGCCGACATGGTTGACGATGCCGAGCTGCTGGAACTGGTCGAAATGGAAGTCCGCGAGCTGCTGAGCAAGTACGACTTCCCGGGCGACGACACCCCGATCGTGCACGGTTCGGCTCGTATGGCGCTGGAAGGCGACCAGAGCGAGATCGGCGTGCCGGCCATCCTGAAGCTGGTCGATGCACTGGACAGCTGGATCCCGACCCCGGAGCGCGACGTCGACAAGCCGTTCCTGATGCCGGTGGAAGACGTGTTCTCGATCTCGGGCCGCGGCACCGTGGTGACCGGTCGTATCGAGCGCGGCGTGATCAAGGTCGGCGAAGAAATCGAAATCGTCGGTATCCGTCCGGTCCAGAAGACCACCGTCACCGGCGTGGAAATGTTCCGCAAGCTGCTGGACCAGGGTCAGGCAGGTGACAACGCCGGTCTGCTGCTGCGCGGCACCAAGCGTGACGACGTCGAGCGTGGCCAGGTTCTGGCCAAGCCGGGTTCGATCAAGCCGCACACCCAGTTCGAAGCCGAAGTCTACGTTCTGTCGAAGGACGAAGGCGGCCGTCACACCCCGTTCTTCAAGGGCTACCGTCCGCAGTTCTACTTCCGTACCACCGACATCACCGGCGCTTGCGAGCTGCCGGAAGGCGTCGAGATGGTGATGCCGGGCGACAACGTCAAGATGACCGTCACCCTGATCAACCCGGTGGCAATGGACGAAGGCCTGCGCTTCGCAATCCGTGAAGGTGGCCGTACCGTCGGCGCCGGCGTGGTTGCAAAGATCGTCGCTTAATAAGCCTGTAGCGCCAGCAGTAAACGCTGTTGGTTGCGCGAAAGGCGGGCCGGGTAACTCGGTCCGCCTTCGCCGTCTAAGGTGATGTGTAACAGTCAAGTCATACGCCAGTAGCTCAATTGGCAGAGCAGCGGTCTCCAAAACCGCAGGTTGGGGGTTCGAGTCCCTCCTGGCGTGCCACTTGCAACTCTCTATCCAGTGACCTTGGTCGCACCAGCTACAAGAGTCGGATGAACAGCAAGATCGAACATTCCAAGTCCGCCGCTTCATCGGGTGGTGATATCGTCAAGTACGTCGGCGCTGCGCTGTTGGTGCTGGCAGGTCTGTTTGTCTGGTTCTGGTTCGCCGATCAGCCGCGTCAAGCCCAGCTGGGCGCGTGGGCTGGACAGTGGCGTGCACTGGCAGTGGTTTTGGGTCTGGTGGCAGGTGGTGCAGTGTTCATGCTGACCACGAAGGGTCGTCAGACAATCGAATTCCTTTCTGAATCCCGTTTTGAGCTGCGCAAGGTTGTGTGGCCGGCCCGCCAGGAAGCTATCCGCATGACGTGGGTAGTGGTTGTGGTGGTGATCGTGCTGAGCCTGCTGTTGGGTGGCTTTGACTTCGTGATCCAGAAGCTGACCCAGTGGTTCTTGGGTCGTTAAGGAGATATCTGTGAAGCGTTGGTACGTCGTTCACGCCTATTCAGGTTTTGAGAAGTCGGTTGCGCAGGCGCTGCGTGATCGCATTGCGCGTGACGAGATGCAGGAGCTTTTTGGTGATGTGCTGGTCCCCACTGAAGAAGTGGTGGAAATGCGCGCAGGCCAGAAGCGCCGCTCCGAGCGTAAGTTCTTCCCGGGTTACGTGCTGGTACAGATCGAGACCCACGAAGAAGCCGGTATCCCGCGCATTGACAACGAAAGCTGGCACTTGGTGAAGGAAACCCCGAAGGTCATGGGTTTCATCGGTGGCACCGCTGACCGTCCTCTGCCGATTCAGGACAGCGAAGCTGCTGCCATCCTGAATCGCGTTCAGGAAGGTGTCGAGAAGCCGCGTCCGAAGGTGCTGTTCGAGCCGGGCCAGATGGTCCGCGTCACCGAAGGCCCATTCAACGATTTCAACGGCGTTGTCGAGGAAGTCAATTACGAAAAGAGCCGCCTGCGCGTCTCGGTGCTGATCTTCGGTCGCGCCACCCCGGTCGAGCTCGAGTTCGGCCAGGTCGAGAAGGCGATCTAAGGCGCTGCGTACCGCCTGTTCAGGTGGCGTCGCAAAAAGCTGCTACAATTTTCGGCTCCCCAATGAGGGAGCAAATCAAGGGCTGCCGCAAGGTGGCCTTTGGTGCGATTTCACAACGCGATGCCGGGACGCGTGATTCCCGGTCCGATGGGGAGCCTGTTGTCGCAAGGCGCTAGCACCCGGAGAGCACTCTAATGGCAAAGAAAGTTGTCGGTTATATCAAGCTGCAGGTAAAGGCCGGTCAGGCCAATCCCTCGCCGCCGGTCGGTCCTGCGCTGGGTCAGCGTGGTCTGAACATCATGGAATTCTGCAAGGCGTTCAACGCCGCTACGCAGAAGCTGGAGCCGGGTCTGCCGGTGCCGGTGATCATCACGGCCTACTCGGACCGTACGTTCACCTTCATCACCAAGAGCACCCCGGCGACCACGCTGCTGAAGAAGGCCGCTGGCATTTCTTCGGGCTCGAAGAAGCCGAACACCGACAAGGTGGGCAAGGTGACGCGCGCGCAGCTGGAAGAAATCTGCAAGGCAAAGGAGCCGGATCTGACGGCTGCCAGCCTTGACGCCGCCGTGCGTACGATCGCGGGCTCTGCCCGTTCCATGGGCCTGGTGGTAGAGGGTTAATCTGATGGCACAGACCAAGCGTGAGAAGGCCATCAAGGCCGCCGTTGTCCCGGGTAAGGCGTATGCCTTCGAGGACGCAATCAACATCCTGAAGACCGTCACCAAGGCCAAGTTCGTCGAGTCGATCGACGTTGCTGTGCGTCTTGGCGTGGACGCCAAGAAGTCCGACCAGCAGGTGCGCGGTTCCACCGTGCTGCCGGCCGGTACCGGCAAGTCGGTCCGCGTTGCCGTGTTCGCTCCGGCTGGTGCCAAGGCTGACGAAGCCCTGGCCGCTGGCGCCGAAGCCGTCGGCATGGACGACCTGGCTGAGAAGATGCAGGCCGGCGATCTGAACTATGACGTCGTCATTGCTACCCCGGACGCGATGCGCGTTGTCGGTAAGCTGGGCACCCTGCTGGGCCCGCGTGGCTTGATGCCGAACCCGAAGGTCGGCACCGTTTCGGCCAACCCGGGCGAAGCCGTCAAGAATGCCAAGTCGGGTCAGGTGCGTTACCGCACCGACAAGGCCGGCATCATCCACTGCACCATCGGCAAGGCCAGCTTCGAAAACGGCGCGCTGCAGTCGAACCTGCAGGCACTGCTGGTTGACCTGATCAAGGCCAAGCCGGCCACTTCGAAGGGCCTGTACCTGCAGAAGGTGTCGGTCAGCTCGACGATGGGCCCGGGCGTGACTGTTGACCAGTCCTCGCTGACCCTCAAGTGACGTACCGGCCCGTGCGCGTATAACGCGCACGGTTTTGCCGGCACGTCATCCCCGCGCAGGCGGGGATCGCTCTGAAGCTTTTAGGCTCTTGCTGTAAAGATTCAAAGCACAAAGAAACACCAGCGTCATCGGCAACGGTGATGCTGACTTTTGAAGGCGTCGCGCAGGTTTACCTGCGTGGAGCCGTCAAAGACCGCAGGCGCGGTCAGCGCATACCGGCGACGGGCACGGAAGCTCGATTTGGCAAGGAGTCGCCGCCGGCACAGCGAGGTCGCTTAATCGATTCGTTCTCGGATCACCCTGCGTAGATGGTGCCGCCCTTCTGGATTTTTCTGGTTCACGTATGTCTGGGTCCGCCCAGGTCTGCACACTCCAGCTCTAGAACGGCCACCACCGGAACATCACCCGATGTTCCCGGCGTCCAGGACGGATGCCGCCCAGGACCGCACACGGCTAGGAGCCGTAAGCGGAATATGTTTGAAGCAGAGATCTGCGGTTCGTTGTCGGCGGAGTGGTTTATCTGCCTGCGCTGGTTCCGAATCCCCAGTCCCCGCTTAAACGGAGGAGTGCAATGGCTCTCAATCTGTCCCAGAAGCAAGAAGTAGTCGCCGAGCTGGCAGACATCGCCGCCAAGGCTCACTCCTTGATCGCAGCCGAATACGCTGGCACCACGGTCGCTCAGATGACCGCGATGCGTAAGCAGGCCCGCGAAACCGGTGTTTTCTTGAAAGTTGTCAAGAACACGCTGGCCTCGCGCGCCGTTGAAGGCACCGATTTCGCAGTTGCAAAAGACCAGATGGTTGGTCCGCTGCTGTATGCGTTTTCGCTTGAGGAGCCCGGCGCTGCCGGTCGCCTGATCAAGGATGCAGCCAAGGGTAACGACAAGCTGAAGGCGAAAGTCGTGGCAATCGGCGGGGAAGTTTTCCCGGCCAGCCACGTCGACGTGCTGGCATCGTTGCCGACCCGTGATCAGGCCCTGGCCATGTTGGCCCGCGTCCTGACCGAGCCGGTCACCATGTTCGCCCGCGCCGTCAAGGCTATCGGTGAGAAGCAGGAAGGTGGCGCAGCGGAAGCTGCAGCGCCGGCCGCTGAAGCTGAAGCCGTCTAAGTTCGACGTCCACGTGGTTCCGCAAGGAACCTCAATCCAGAATATTTTCAAAAGGTAATCAAAATGTCCCTTACCAATGATCAGATCGTCGACGCGATCGCCGAAAAGTCCCTGATGGAAGTGATGGAGCTGGTCAAGGCCATCGAAGAGAAGTTCGGCGTGTCGGCTGCTGCCCCGGTTGCAGTTGCTACTGCTGGCCCGGCTGCTGTCGTTGAAGAGCAGACCGAATTCAACGTCATCCTGAAGGATGCCGGCGCGAAGAAGGTCGAAGTGATTAAGGCTGTCCGCGCCATCACCGGCCTGGGCCTGAAGGAAGCGAAGGACCTGGCTGAAGCCGGCGGCGTCGTGAAGGAAGGCGCTTCGAAGGAAGACGCCGACAAGTTCAAGAAGGAACTGGAAGCCGCCGGCGCGACCGTCGAGCTGAAGTAATCAGTTCTTGCATCGTCATCGATTCACGGCGATGCAGCCAAGGCTGGGGGCGTAAAGCCCCCGGCCTTTGGTCGTTTCAAACCGTTGTAATGCCGGGCGTGCCTGGCAGGCAATAGAAAGACCAACGTGGCAAGTGTCAGGCGCTGCGCTCCAGACGATGGGGTGACCCGCAGCCGATACAAGCGAGTTGGCAGTTGGAAGTAGCAATAGAAGGCGTGCTGGTGCCGGCAATACCAGCGACTTCCAACTGACAATTTCAAGATTTCCTTACGGGTCGTGGACGCACGGCTCGCACAACAAGGTGGAAGACCTCATGACGTCCTATTCGTACACCGAAAAAAAGCGCATCCGCAAAGATTTCGGCAAGCAGCGCTCGATCCTCGAGGTGCCGTTCCTGCTCGCGATCCAGGTTGATTCGTACCGCGAATTCCTGCAGGAAAACATCGACCCGGCCAAGCGCTCCGACCACGGCCTGCATGCTGCGCTGAAGTCGGTGTTTCCGATTTCCAGCTACAGCGGCAATGCTGCCCTGGAATACGTCGGCTACAAGCTGGGCGACCCGGTGTTTGACGAGCGCGAGTGCCGTCAGCGTGGCATGAGCTACGGCGCGCCGCTGCGCGTCACCGTGCGTCTGGTCATCTACGACCGCGAGTCGTCGACCAAGGCGATCAAGTATGTGAAGGAGCAGGAGGTCTATCTGGGCGAAATCCCGTTGATGACCGACAACGGCACCTTCATCGTCAACGGTACCGAGCGCGTCATCGTGTCGCAGCTGCACCGTTCGCCGGGCGTGTTCTTCGACCACGACCGTGGCAAGACCCACAGCTCGGGCAAGCTGCTGTACAGCGCCCGCATCATTCCGTACCGCGGTTCCTGGCTGGACTTCGAGTTCGACCCGAAGGACGCACTGTTCACCCGTATCGATCGCCGCCGCAAGTTGCCGGTGTCGGTGCTGCTGCGTGCGCTGGGCTACAACAACGAAGAGATGCTGGCCGAGTTCTTCGAGGTCAACACCTTCCACATCAACCCGGACGAAGGCGTGCAGCTGGAGCTGGTGCCGGAGCGTCTGCGTGGCGAAACGCTGAACTTCGACCTGGCTGACGGCGACAAGGTCATCGTGGAAGCCGGCAAGCGCATCACCGCACGCCACATCAAGCAGCTGCAGGCATCGGGCATTGCTGCCCTGGCCGTGCCGGACGATTACATCGTCGGCCGCATCCTGTCGCACGACGTGGTTGATTCCAACACCGGTGAGCTGCTGGCCCAGGCCAACGACGAAATCAGCGACGAGCAGCTGCAGAACTTCCGCAAGGCGGGCGTTGATGCAGTGGGCACGCTGTGGGTGAACGATCTGGATCGTGGCCCCTACCTGTCCAACACCCTGCGCATCGATGGCACCAAGACCCAGCTCGAAGCGCTGGTCGAAATCTATCGCATGATGCGTCCGGGCGAGCCGCCGACCAAGGACGCCGCGCAGAACCTGTTCCACAACCTGTTCTTCACCTTCGAGCGCTACGACCTGTCCACGGTTGGCCGCATGAAGTTCAACCGTCGTGTCGGCCGCAAGGAAGTCACCGGTGAGTCGGTGCTGTACGACCGCAAGTACTTCGGCGAGCGTAACGACGAGGAATCCAAGCGCCTGGTCGCTGCACACGGCGAAGGTTCGGACATCCTTGACGTGATCAAGGTGCTGACCGAGATCCGCAACGGTCGCGGCGTGGTCGATGACATCGATCACCTGGGCAACCGTCGCGTGCGTTCGGTCGGCGAAATGGCCGAGAACGTGTTCCGCGTGGGCCTGGTCCGCGTCGAGCGCGCGGTCAAGGAGCGCCTGTCGATGGCCGAGTCGGAAGGCTTGACCCCGCAGGAACTGATCAACGCCAAGCCGGTGGCTGCCGCGATCAAGGAATTCTTCGGCTCCTCGCAGTTGTCGCAGTTCATGGATCAGAACAACCCGCTGTCGGAAGTGACGCACAAGCGTCGCGTCTCGGCGCTGGGCCCGGGCGGTCTGACCCGCGAACGCGCTGGCTTCGAAGTCCGCGACGTGCACCCGACCCACTACGGCCGCGTCTGCACCATCGAAACGCCGGAAGGCCCGAACATCGGCCTGATCAACTCGCTGGCCGTGTTCGCACGCACCAACAAGTACGGCTTCCTGGAAACCCCTTACCGCAAGGTGCATGACGGCAAGGTCTCCGACGAGATCGAGTTCCTGTCGGCCATCGAAGAAAACGAGTACGTCATCGCCCAGGCCAACGCCCTGACCGATGCCAAGAACATGCTCACCGAGCAGTTCGTACCGTGCCGCTTCCAGGGTGAGTCGCTGCTCAAGCCGCCGGCAGAAGTCCACTTCATGGACGTCTCGCCGATGCAGACCGTGTCGGTCGCTGCGGCACTGGTTCCGTTCCTGGAGCACGATGACGCAAACCGCGCACTGATGGGCGCCAACATGCAGCGTCAGGCCGTGCCGACCCTGCGTGCGCAGAAGCCGCTGGTGGGTACCGGTATCGAACGCGCCGTGGCACGTGACTCCGGTGTGACCGTGAACGCCCTGCGTGGCGGCGAGATCGTGCAGATCGACGCCGGCCGCATCGTGGTCAAGGCCAACGAGAACGAGATCACCGATCCGGCAGATGCCGGCGTGGATATCTACAACCTGATCAAGTACACCCGTTCGAACCAGAACACCTGTATCAACCAGCGTCCGCTGGTGAACGTGGGTGACGTGATCGCGCGCGGCGACGTGCTGGCCGATGGTCCGTCCACCGATATCGGTGAACTGGCGCTGGGTCAGAACATGCTGATCGCCTTCATGCCGTGGAACGGCTACAACTTCGAAGACTCCATCCTGCTGTCCGAGCGCGTGGTGGAAGAGGATCGTTACACCACGATCCACATTGAAGAGCTGACCTGCGTTGCACGTGACACCAAGTTGGGGCCGGAGGAAATTTCCGCCGACATCCCGAACGTGTCCGAGCAGGCGTTGAATCGTCTGGACGAATCCGGCGTGGTGTACATCGGTGCGGAAGTGCGCTCCGGCGACATCATGGTTGGCAAGGTCACGCCGAAGGGCGAGAGCCAGCTGACCCCGGAGGAGAAGCTGCTGCGCGCGATCTTCGGCGAGAAGGCTTCGGACGTTAAGGACAGCTCGCTGCGCGTTCCGCCGGGCATGGACGGCACCGTCATCGACGTGCAGGTCTTCACCCGCGACGGTATCGAGAAGGACAAGCGCGCACGCCAGATCGAAGAAAACGAGATCAAGCGCGTCAAGAAGGACTTCGACGACCAGTTCCGCATCCTGGAAGGCGCCATCTATGCACGTCTGCGTTCGCAGATCGTGGGTAAGGTTGCCAACGGCGGCGCCAACCTGAAGAAGGGTGACGTTGTTTCCGACGCGCTGCTGGACGGCCTGAAGAAGTCCGACTGGTTCACCCTGCGCATGAAGGACGACGACGCGTCCGACGCCATCGAACGTGCCCAGATGCAGATCCAGGCACACGAGAAGGAATTCGAGCGTCGCTTCGCCGACAAGCGCGGCAAGATCACCCAGGGCGACGATCTTGCACCGGGCGTGCTGAAGATGGTCAAGGTGTTCCTGGCCGTGAAGCGTCGCATCCAGCCGGGTGACAAGATGGCAGGCCGCCACGGTAACAAGGGTGTGGTCTCCAACGTGGTGCCGGTCGAAGACATGCCGTACATGGCTGACGGCAACACCGTGGACATCTGCTTGAACCCGCTGGGCGTGCCGTCGCGTATGAACATCGGCCAGATTCTGGAAGTGCACCTGGGCTGGGCCGCAAAGGGCTTGGGCAAGCGCATCCAGGGCATGCTGGAACAGCAGCGTGCGGTCAGCGAACTGCGTGAGTTCCTGGGCAAGATCTACAACCATGACTCGGCCATTTCCGAGCAGCGCGTGGACCTGTCCCAGTTCAGCGACGAAGAGCTGCTGAACCTGGCCAAGAACCTGACCGACGGCGTGCCGATGGCAACCCCGGTGTTCGACGGTGCGGCGGAAGACGAGATCCGCGAGATGCTGAATCTGGCCTACCCGGATGAAGCACCGGAAACCGCTCGCCTGGGCTTCAACGCCAGCAAGACGCAGATGCAGCTGTATGACGGCCGCACCGGCGAAGCCTTCGACCGCAAGACCACGGTCGGCTACATGCATTACCTGAAGTTGAACCACTTGGTCGACGACAAGATGCATGCCCGTTCGACCGGTCCGTACTCGCTCGTTACCCAGCAGCCGCTGGGTGGTAAGGCGCAGTTCGGTGGTCAGCGCTTCGGTGAAATGGAAGTCTGGGCACTGGAAGCCTACGGCG
The DNA here is from genome assembly GCF_056759935.1 of Stenotrophomonas sp. STEN035. Lineage (NCBI taxonomy): Bacteria > Pseudomonadati > Pseudomonadota > Gammaproteobacteria > Lysobacterales > Lysobacteraceae > Stenotrophomonas > Stenotrophomonas sp. STEN035. The sequence continues at coordinate 27,305 of NZ_JBRRDY010000019.1, read as the reverse complement.
CGGCCTACACCCTGCAGGAAATGCTGACGGTGAAGTCCGATGACGTACAGGGCCGTAACCAGATGTACAAGAACATCGTCGACGGTGAGCACGAGATGGTTGCGGGCATGCCGGAATCCTTCAACGTTTTGGTGAAGGAAATCCGCTCGCTGGCCATCAACATGGAACTGGAAGGCGGTTGATTGCGCAGGCGCTGCTGCAGTGATGCAGCAGCGCCGCCAGCACTGACTGACAGCCCATCGACACAGATTTCCTCCTTTCGGAGAACACCATGAAAGACCTGCTCAACCTCTTCAACCAGCAGCGCCAGACGCTGGACTTCGACGCGATCAAGATCGCGCTGGCCTCGCCGGACCTGATCCGTTCGTGGTCCTTCGGCGAAGTGAAGAAGCCGGAAACCATCAACTACCGTACCTTCAAGCCGGAACGTGACGGCCTGTTCTGCGCCGCCATCTTCGGACCGGTCAAGGACTACGAGTGCCTGTGCGGCAAGTACAAGCGCATGAAGCACCGCGGCGTCGTCTGCGAAAAGTGCGGCACCGAAGTCACCCTGGCCAAGGTGCGCCGCGAGCGCATGGGCCACATCGACCTGGCATCGCCGGTCGCGCACATCTGGTTCCTCAAGTCGCTGCCGTCGCGCATCGGCCTGATGCTGGACATGACCCTGCGTGACATCGAGCGCGTGCTGTACTTCGAAGCCTACGTGGTGACCGAGCCGGGCCTGACCGCCCTGGAGCGCCGCCAGCTGCTGACCGAAGAACAGTACCTGCAGGCACGCCAGGAACATGGCGATGACTTCGACGCCGCCATGGGCGCCGAGGCCGTGTACGAGCTGCTGCGCACCATCGACCTGCAGGCCGAAATGATTCGCCTGCGCGAGGAAATCGCCTCGACCGGTTCGGAAACCAAGCTCAAGCGTCTGACCAAGCGCATCAAGCTGGTCGAAGCCTTCCTCGAGTCGGGCAACCGCCCGGAGTGGATGGTGATGACCGTGCTGCCGGTGCTGCCGCCGGATCTGCGTCCGCTGGTGCCGCTGGACGGTGGCCGCTTCGCGACCTCGGATCTGAACGATCTGTACCGCCGCGTCATCAACCGTAACAACCGTCTGCGCCGCCTGCTGGAGCTCAACGCTCCGGACATCATCGTGCGCAACGAAAAGCGCATGCTGCAGGAATCGGTTGACGCCCTGTTGGACAACGGCCGTCGTGGCCGTGCCATCACCGGCACCAACAAGCGCCCGCTCAAGTCGCTGGCCGACATGATCAAGGGTAAGCAGGGTCGCTTCCGTCAGAACCTGCTGGGCAAGCGCGTCGATTACTCGGGCCGTTCGGTGATCACCGTGGGTCCGTACCTGAAGCTGCACCAGTGCGGCCTGCCGAAGAAGATGGCGCTTGAGCTGTTCAAGCCGTTCGTGTTCGCCAAGCTGCAGCGTCGTGGCCTGGCTACCACCATCAAGGCTGCCAAGAAGCTGGTCGAGCGCGAAGAAGGCGAAGTCTGGGACGTCCTGGAAGAAGTCATCCGCGAACATCCGGTGCTGCTGAACCGTGCGCCGACCCTGCACCGTCTGGGCATCCAGGCGTTCGAACCGCTGTTGATCGAAGGCAAGGCCATCCAGCTGCATCCGCTGGTGTGTACCGCATTCAACGCCGACTTCGACGGTGACCAGATGGCCGTCCACGTGCCGCTCTCGCTGGAAGCCCAGCTGGAAGCGCGTGCGCTGATGATGTCCACCAACAACATCCTGTCGCCGGCCAACGGCGAGCCGATCATCGTGCCGTCGCAGGACGTCGTGTTGGGCCTGTACTACATGGCGCGCTCGCTGGTGAACAAGCAGGGCGAGGGCATGGTGTTCGCGAACACCGACGAAGTGAAGCGTGCCTACGACAACCGTCTGGTTGAACTGCACGCCCGCGTCAAGGTGCGCATCGTGCAGGTCGAGCGTGACGAAGACGGCAACAAGGTCAAGAAGACCTCGATCGTCGACACCACCGTCGGCCGTGCGCTGCTGAGCGAGATCATGCCGGAAGGCCTGCCGTTCGAGCTGTGCAACACCGAGATGACCAAGAAGAACATCTCGCGCCTGATCAACCAGAGCTACCGTCTGCTGGGTCTGAAGGACACCGTGGTGTTCGCCGACAAGCTGATGTACACCGGCTATGCCTACGCAACCCGCGCTGGTGTGTCGATCGGTATCGACGACATGCTGATCCCGGACGAGAAGAAGGGCATCCTCGGCGAAGCCGAAGCCGAAGTGCTGGAAATCCAGGAGCAGTACCAGTCCGGTCTGGTCACCGCTGGCGAACGCTACAACAAGGTGGTCGACATCTGGTCGCGCACCAATGAGCGCATCGCCAAGGCGATGATGGAAACCATCGGTACCGAAAAAGTCATTGGTAGCGACGGTGAGCTGGTCGACCAGAAGTCGATGAACTCGCTGTACATCATGGCCGACTCCGGTGCCCGTGGTAGCCAGGCACAGATCCGTCAGCTGGCCGGTATGCGTGGCCTGATGGCGCGTCCGGATGGCTCGATCATCGAGACGCCCATCAAGGCGAACTTCCGTGAAGGCCTGAACGTGCAGGAGTACTTCAACTCCACCCACGGTGCCCGTAAGGGTCTGGCCGATACCGCGTTGAAGACGGCGAACTCGGGTTACCTGACCCGTCGTCTGGTCGACGTGGCACAGGACGTGGTGATCACCGAGGTCGATTGCGGTACCTCCGAAGGCCTGACCATGATTCCGATCGTGGAAGGCGGCGACGTGGTTGAGCCGTTGAAGGACCGCGTGCTGGGTCGCGTTGTGGCCGAGGACGTGTTCCTGCCGGGCAACGACGAAGATCCGATCGTGACCCGCAACACCGTGCTCGACGAGCAGTGGGTGAACAAGCTGGAAGAAGCTGGCGTGCAGACCATCAAGGTCCGTTCGACCATCACCTGCGCCTCCTCGTTCGGTGTCTGTGGCCTGTGCTACGGCCGCGATCTGGCCCGTGGCCACATCGTCAACATCGGTGAAGCGGTCGGCGTCATCGCCGCACAGTCGATCGGTGAGCCGGGTACCCAGCTGACCATGCGTACGTTCCACATCGGTGGTGCGGCATCGCGTGCGGCTGCGGTCGACAACATCACCGTCAAGACCACTGGTTCGGTGAAGTTCTCCAACCTGAAGCACGTCGAGCAGGCCAGCGGTTCGCTGGTTGCGGTCTCGCGTTCGGGTGAAATCTCCGTGCTCGACCCGCATGGCCGTGAGCGTGAGCGTTACAAGCTGCCGTACGGTGCCAGCATTGGCGTCAAGGACGGTGCGGAAATCAAGGCTGGCCAGACCGTGGCCAACTGGGATCCGCATAACCACCCGATCGTGTCGGAAGTGGCTGGTTTCGTGCGCTTCATCGACTTCATCGATGGCGTGACCGTGATCGAGAAGACCGACGAACTGACCGGTCTGGCCTCGCGCGAAATCACCGATCCGAAGCGTCGTGGCTCGCAGGCCAAGGATCTGCGTCCGCTGGTCCGCATCGTCGATGGCAAGGGCAATGACCTGACCATCCCGGGCACCGACCTGCCGGCACAGTACCTGCTGCCGCCGCGCTCGATCGTCAACCTGCAGGATGGCGCGCCGGTAGGCGTGGGCGACGTGGTTGCCAAGATCCCGCAGGAAGCCTCGAAGACCCGCGACATCACCGGTGGTCTGCCGCGCGTTGCCGACTTGTTCGAAGCCCGCAAGCCGAAGGACCCGGCGATCCTGGCCGAGCGTTCGGGTATCATCAGCTTCGGCAAGGACACCAAGGGCAAGCAGCGCCTGATCATCAAGGACACCGATGGTTCGGAGCACGAAGAGCTGATTCCGAAGTACCGTCAGATCATCGTGTTCGAAGGTGAGCACGTGACCCGCGGTGAAACCGTGGTGGACGGCGAGCCGAGCCCGCAGGACATCCTGCGCCTGAAGGGTGTGGAAGAACTGGCCCGTTACCTGGTCAAGGAAATCCAGGACGTTTACCGCCTGCAGGGCGTGAAGATCAACGACAAGCACATTGAAGTGATCTCGCGTCAGATGCTGCGCAAGGTGGAAATCGTTGACCAGGGCAGCAGCAAGTTCCTCAATGGCGAGCAGGCCGAGCGCCAGCGCGTGATCGAGGAGAACGCCAAGCTGATCGCCCGTAACGAGCTGCCGGCACGTTTCGAGCCGGTGCTGCTGGGTATCACCAAGGCATCGCTGGCCACCGAGTCGTTCATTTCGGCGGCTTCGTTCCAGGAAACCACCCGCGTGCTGACCGAAGCTGCCGTCCGCGGTACCTCCGACGGCCTGCGCGGTCTGAAGGAAAACGTGATCGTCGGCCGCCTGATTCCGGCGGGTACCGGCCTTGCGTACCATGCCCAGCGCCGCCGTAACGCGTCGGGTCTGACCGATTCGGAAATCGCAACCCTGGCCGGTCCGGCCGTGGTCGCTGAACCGGCGGTCGTGGTACCGGAAGCTGAACCGGCGACTGGTGAAGAGTAAGTAGTTTGATCGGCCGGTCCGCTCGCGGACCGGCAGTTCGACCTGAACGGGGCATATGGAGATACCCCTGTAACAGCTCTGGATCAGGGCTGGCTTGGCATGGGCTTGTTTGACTGGGCTCTTGACAAGTTGCTACAATCGTCTGTCTCAGCAGGCCAAAATTTTGGCCTGCTTTACAATTTCCGCATCCTGGCCGTTTTTTGCGGCCCCAATCAGAAGAACCTACTGATGGCGACGATCAACCAGCTGGTGCGCAAGCCGCGCCAAGCCACCACCTACAAGAGTGCCTCGCCGGCACTCGACAAGTGCCCGCAGCGCCGTGGCGTCTGCACGCGCGTGTACACCACCACCCCGAAGAAGCCGAACTCGGCTCTGCGTAAGGTTGCAAAGGTCCGCCTGACCAACCAGGAAGAAGTGATTTCCTACATCGGTGGTGAAGGCCACAACCTGCAGGAGCACTCCGTGGTCCTGATCCGCGGCGGTCGCGTCAAGGATCTGCCGGGTGTGCGTTACCACACCGTCCGTGGCTCGCTCGATGCCGCCGGCGTCGCCAAGCGTCGTCAGGCGCGTTCCAAGTACGGCGCAAAGCGTCCGAAGGCCTGAGGAATAAGACATGTCACGTAAAGGTAATACTCCCCAGCGTTCGGTCCTGCCGGATCCGAAGCACAAGAGCGAAACCATTGCCCGCTTCATCAACATGGTCATGTTGAGCGGCAAGAAGTCCGTTGCTGAAAAGATCGTCTATGGCGCCATGGACGTGATCGGCGAAAAGAACCCGAACGCAATCGAGCTGGTGCAGAAGGCACTGGACAACGTTGCTCCGGGCGTGGAAGTGAAGTCGCGTCGCGTCGGTGGTGCCACCTATCAGGTGCCGGTCGAAGTGCGTGCTTCGCGCAAGATGGCCCTGGCCATGCGTTGGCTGATCGACTCGGCGCGTAAGCGCGGCGAGAACACCATGCCGCGCAAGCTGGCTGCTGAACTGCTGGACGCTTCGGAAAACCGCGGCGGCGCCATCAAGAAGCGCGAAGAAACCCACCGTATGGCGGAAGCGAACAAGGCCTTCGCTCACTACCGCTGGTGAGTTGTGGGGGCCTTGGAAACAGGGCCCCTGGCACCCATGTTGGTGCTGCTTGTAGCGCTTTGAGCGCTGCTTAAATCCGAAGGCCGCCGCAAGGCGGCGTTCGGCCATCCGAATTCCAAGAAATTGAGAGGCTCCCGTGGCCCGCACCACTCCTATCGAGCGTTACCGTAACTTCGGCATCATGGCCCACATCGATGCCGGCAAGACCACCACGTCCGAGCGCATCCTGTTCTACACCGGCAAGAGCCACAAGCTCGGTGAAGTGCATGACGGCGCCGCCACCATGGACTGGATGGAGCAGGAGCAGGAACGTGGCATCACGATCCAGTCCGCTGCTACCACCGCGTTCTGGAAGGGCATGGACAAGTCCCTGCCGGAGCACCGTTTCAACATCATCGACACCCCCGGGCACGTTGACTTCACCATCGAAGTCGAACGCTCCCTGCGCGTGCTCGACGGTGCGGTGTTCGTGCTGTGCGCCGTTGGTGGCGTGCAGCCGCAGTCCGAGACCGTGTGGCGCCAGGCCAACCGTTACGAAGTGCCGCGCATCGCGTTCGTCAACAAGATGGACCGTACCGGTGCCAACTTCCTGAAGGTCCGTGACCAGCTGAAGGCCAAGCTCGGCGCTGTCGCCGTGCCGATGCAGCTGCCGATCGGCGCTGAAGAAGGCTTCAAGGGCGTGGTCGATCTGCTCAAGATGAAGGCCATCCATTGGGATGACGCTTCGCAGGGCATGAAGTTCGAGTACGGCGAAGTCCCGGCTGACATGCAGGCAGCGGCTGAAGAAGCCCGCACCTTCATGATCGAAACCGCGGCTGAAGCCAGCGAAGAGCTGATGGAAAAGTACCTGGGCGGCGAAGAGCTGAACGAGGCTGAGATCATCCAGGCCCTGCGTACCCGTACGCTGGCCGTGGAAATCGTGCCGATGTTCTGCGGCTCGGCGTTCAAGAACAAGGGCGTGCAGGCCATGCTCGACGGCGTGATCCAGCTGCTGCCGTCGCCGATCGACGTGCCGGACGTGAAGGGCACCGACGTTGACGATGACTCCATCGAGATGACCCGCAAGTCGGACGACAAGGCTCCGTTCTCGTCGCTGGCGTTCAAGATCATCACCGATCCGTTCGTTGGCGCGCTGACCTTCTTCCGTGTCTACTCGGGCACTCTGAACGGTGGCGACACCGTGCTGAACTCGGTGAAGAACAAGAAGGAGCGCATCGGCCGCATCCTGCAGATGCACTCCAACAACCGCGAAGAAATCAAGGAAGTGTTGGCTGGTGACATCGCGGCTGCTGTTGGCCTGAAGGACACCACCACCGGTGACACGCTGTGCTCGCTTGAAGCACCGATCGTGCTCGAGCGCATGGTGTTCCCGGAGCCGGTGATCTCGATGGCTGTCGAGCCGAAGACCAAGTCGGACCAGGAAAAGATGGGTCTGGCACTGGGCCGTCTGGCACAGGAAGATCCGTCGTTCCGCGTCAAGACCGACGAAGAATCCGGCCAGACCATCATCTCCGGCATGGGCGAGCTGCACCTGGACATCATCGTTGACCGCATGAAGCGCGAGTTCAACGTTGAAGCCAACGTCGGCAAGCCGCAGGTGGCCTACCGCGAAACCATCCAGATGGCCGACGTCAAGTCGGATTACAAGCACGCCAAGCAGTCCGGTGGTAAGGGTCAGTACGGTCACGTCGTGATCGAGCTGTCGCCGATCACCGCTGAAGACCGTGCCGATCCGAAGCTGTCTGCGGCGATCAAGGATGACTTCCTGTTCATCAACGACATCACCGGCGGCGTGATCCCGAAGGAATTCATTCCTTCCGTGGAAAAGGGCCTGCGCGAAACCATCACCAGTGGTCCGCTGGCGGGCTTCCCGGTGGTGGACGTCAAGGTCAAGCTGGTGTTCGGCTCGTACCATGACGTTGACTCCTCGGAAATGGCGTTCAAGCTTGCTTCGTCGATGGCCTTCAAGCAGGGCTTCGCCAAGGCCAAGCCGGTTCTGCTGGAGCCGATCATGAAGGTCGAGATCGTGACCCCGGAGGAATACCAGGGTGACGTGATGGGCGACGTAAGCCGTCGTCGTGGCGTTCTGCAGGGTTCGGGCACCACCGGTGACGGCTCGGCCAGCATCATCAATGCGATGATCCCGCTGGGCGAAATGTTCGGTTACGCCACCGCGCTGCGTTCGCAGACCCAGGGTCGCGCAACCTTCACGATGGAATTCGACCATTACGAGCCGGCGCCGAACAACATCGCCGAAACCGTTATCAAGAAGGGCTGAGTCTCAGACTCAGCCTCTCCTTCCAAGTCTTAGCTAATTAAGGAACAACAATGTCCAAGAGTAAGTTCGAGCGCACCAAGCCGCACGTCAACGTCGGCACCATCGGCCACGTCGATCATGGCAAGACCACCCTGACCGCAGCACTGACCAAGATCGGTGCAGAGCGCTTCGGCGGCGAGTTCAAGGATTACTCCTCGATCGATGCCGCGCCGGAAGAAAAGGCACGTGGTATCACGATCTCGACCGCACACGTCGAGTACGAATCCGCTTCGCGCCATTACGCGCACGTGGATTGCCCGGGCCATGCTGACTACGTCAAGAACATGATCACCGGTGCTGCCCAGATGGACGGCGCGATCCTGGTCTGCTCGGCTGCTGACGGCCCGATGCCGCAGACCCGCGAGCACATCCTGCTGTCGCGTCAGGTCGGCGTGCCGTACATCGTTGTGTTCCTGAACAAGGCCGACATGGTTGACGATGCCGAGCTGCTGGAACTGGTCGAAATGGAAGTCCGCGAGCTGCTGAGCAAGTACGACTTCCCGGGCGACGACACCCCGATCGTGCACGGTTCGGCTCGTATGGCGCTGGAAGGCGACCAGAGCGAGATCGGCGTGCCGGCCATCCTGAAGCTGGTCGATGCACTGGACAGCTGGATCCCGACCCCGGAGCGCGACGTCGACAAGCCGTTCCTGATGCCGGTGGAAGACGTGTTCTCGATCTCGGGCCGCGGCACCGTGGTGACCGGTCGTATCGAGCGCGGCGTGATCAAGGTCGGCGAAGAAATCGAAATCGTCGGTATCCGTCCGGTCCAGAAGACCACCGTCACCGGCGTGGAAATGTTCCGCAAGCTGCTGGACCAGGGTCAGGCAGGTGACAACGCCGGTCTGCTGCTGCGCGGCACCAAGCGTGACGACGTCGAGCGTGGCCAGGTTCTGGCCAAGCCGGGTTCGATCAAGCCGCACACCCAGTTCGAAGCCGAAGTCTACGTTCTGTCGAAGGACGAAGGCGGCCGTCACACCCCGTTCTTCAAGGGCTACCGTCCGCAGTTCTACTTCCGTACCACCGACATCACCGGCGCTTGCGAGCTGCCGGAAGGCGTCGAGATGGTGATGCCGGGCGACAACGTCAAGATGACCGTCACCCTGATCAACCCGGTGGCAATGGACGAAGGCCTGCGCTTCGCAATCCGTGAAGGTGGCCGTACCGTCGGCGCCGGCGTGGTTGCAAAGATCGTTGCCTAATAACGCCACGCTTCCTCGCGAAGCAAGGTGTTGAAGAAGGGCGGCCTCTGGGCCGCCCTTTTTTGTTTGTTCTGTGGGCGGGGTGGGGCGTAGTTGGGGCTTCGTGCGGCGTTTCTGTTTGACGCTTGTGGCGGATGCTTCAGAGGCTGGAGGTTTCGGCGGCAAAAGCTCCAAGGGTGATGGGCTTTGACGGTTCGAGGCTTCAATTGGCTAAAAAGCCAGAAGCTGGAAGTCGGGGGTCAAAAGCAAAAAGTCAAAAGCTTCCCCTCACCCCAACCCCTCTCCCGTAAACGGGAGAGGGGCTCGCAATGCGTCGACTGCTGGTGCACTGCGAGCGCACGCAATCCTGGCCCCTCTCCCGTTTACGGGAGAGGGGTTGGGGTGAGGGCAGCTTTTCGCGGAAAGTTCGGAAAATCTGAATAGGCGCGACTGCAGTCGCGGCGGATTTTTACTTCGGCTCGGCCCGCATGGATAATGGTGTTCTCCAGTGGAAGTGGCGGGGGCGGCGCATTCACATTCGGGTCTGTCCAGGGCCTGGCTGGCTTCGGCCAGCACGGGTGCTGGGCCTGGGGCGGGGTAGGGTGCCAGCGCAGTAGCGTTACGCGGGTTTCCCGGCCTTCCCGCTGTCGCGCCTGCCATCCGGCCATTCATCCCGCAGTTAGCCGGGATATCCGCAGCCGCGCAGATCCGCCGCGCGGTTGCCAGGGCCAAAACCCGCGTATACGCGAAAAACGCCGTAAATCCTGCTGCCAGCTGAAGTACCCCATACCTCGGCAGAGGGGTGAGTTGCAATAGGAAAAGAATACTGACAGAATGCACGACCACTCGCGGAAGGGCTCGTTTACGAGAATTCCGCAACCAGCGAAAAGAGGGGCAGGACGCACCTCGTATTCGCCAGACAAGGACAGGTCGCATGGGAGGCACTCCGTTCAACGGGGTGTTTTTTGTGCGTTTGAACAAGTCTGGGGCGGGCCGGGAAACCGGGCCGCCTTGCTGTTATGAAAGGATTCGCGCGACGGGCAGTGCTTCGGCGCTAAACGTCGTTTTCATGGGGTTCGGCACACTCAGGGGCCGAACCTGTCGCTCTTTAGACCCATAGGAATACCGTCATGGCGGACCAAAAGATCCGAATTCGGTTGAAGGCGTTTGATCATCGTTTGATCGACCGTTCGGCCAGCGAGATCGTTGAAACGGCAAAGCGGACCGGCGCGCAAGTGCGTGGCCCGATCCCTCTGCCCACCAAGATCGAGCGTTACACCATCCTCGTCTCCCCGCACGTCGACAAAGACGCGCGTGACCAGTACGAGACCCGCACGCATAAGCGCGTGCTCGATATCGTCGACCCCAACGACAAGACCGTGGACGCGCTGATGAAGCTCGAACTGGCTGCCGGCGTCGACGTTCAGATCAAGCTGACCTAAGGACTACGACCATGACGAAGAAATATTCGTTGGGCTTCGTGGGCCGCAAGGCTGGCATGAGCCGCGTTTTCACTGAAGATGGCCAGTCCATCCCAGTGACCCTGATTGAAGCAACCCCGAACCGCATCGCGCAGATCAAGACCGTCGAAACCGACGGCTACAGCGCCGTGCAGGTGACCGTCGGCGCTCGTCGCGCTGCGCTGGTCAACAAGCCGGAAGCCGGTCACTTCGCCAAGGCGAAGGTCGAAGCCGGTCGTGGCCTGTGGGAATTCCGCGTTGAAGACGCACAGATCGGCGATTTCGCCGTCGGTGGCGAAATCAAGGCAGACATCTTTGAAGTCGGCCAGACGGTTGACGTCCAGGGCGTCACCAAGGGTAAGGGCTTCCAGGGCACCATCAAGCGCTACAACTTCCGTATGGGCGATGCAACCCACGGTAACTCGCTGTCGCATCGCGCGCCGGGTTCCTTGGGCCAGCGCCAGACCCCGGGTCGCGTTTTCCCGGGCAAGAAGATGTCCGGCCACATGGGTTCGGTGCAGCAGAGCACGCAGAATCTGGAAGTGGTCAAGGTCGATGTCGAGCGTGGTCTGATTGCCATCCGCGGCGCCGTGCCTGGCGCAGCCGGTGGTGACGTGATCGTGCGTCCGGCTAGCAAGGCATAAGGAGAGATGACGATGGAACTCGTTATCACGGGTAGCAACAACAAGGTCTCGGTCTCCGACGCCGTGTTCGGTCGCGATTTCAGCGAAGATCTGGTTCACCAGGTCGTCGTTGCCTACCGCAACGCCGCACGTTCGGGCACCAAGGCACAGAAGACGCGTTCTGAAGTGGCTGGTACCACCAAGAAGTCGAAGAAGCAGAAGGGTGGTGGCGCTCGTCACGGTGCCCTGACCGCTCCGATCTTCGTCGGCGGTGGTGTCACCTTCGCGGCCAAGCCGCGTAGCTTCGAACAGAAGGTCAATCGTAAGCAGTATCGCGCCGCCATGTGCGCCATCCTGTCCGAGCTGAACCGCCAGGGCCGCCTGACCATCGTTGAGTCGTTCGATGTCGAAGCGACCAGCACCAAGGCTCTGATCACCAAGCTGGCTGGCCTGGAAGTGGGCAAGCGCCCGCTGATCGTCACCGAAGAAGCTTCCGAGCACCTGTACCTGTCGGCTCGCAACATTCCCTACGTGGAAGTGCGTGACGTGCAGGGTCTGGACCCGGTTTCGCTGGTCGGTGCCGACACGGTCGTCATCACCGCTGACGCGGTCAAGAAGGTCGAGGAGTGGCTGGCATGAGCGCCAACGAAAAAATCTTCAGCGTGCTGCGTGCACCGCGAGTCTCTGAAAAGACCGCGCGCCTGCAGGAAATCTCCAACCAATACGTCTTCGAAGTTTCGAACGAAGCCACCAAGGCCGATGTAAAGGCCGCGGTTGAGCAGTTGTTCGACGTCAAGGTCGAGTCGGTCAATGTGCTGAACGTGAAGGGCAAGAACAAGTCCTTCCGTAACCGTGCAGGCCGCCGCGGCGATTGGCGCAAGGCGTATGTGCGTCTCGCCGATGGCCAGTCCATCGATGTAACGGCCAAGGCCTGAGGTACATCCCATGCCATTGATGAAATTCAAACCCACTTCTCCCGGCCGTCGTTCGGCCGTGCGCGTGGTCACTCCTGATCTGCACAAAGGCGCGCCGCATGCTGCGTTGCTGGAGCCGCAGAGCAAGTCCGGCGGTCGTAACCACCACGGCCGCATCACCACCCGTCACGTGGGTGGTGGTCACAAGCAGCACTACCGTCTGATCGACTTCAAGCGCAACAAGGAAGGCATTCCGGCACGCGTGGAACGTATCGAATACGATCCGAACCGCACTGCCCATATCGCCCTGCTGTGCTACGTCGACGGCGAGCGTCGCTACATCATCGCCCCGAAGGGCCTGAAGGCTGGTGACCAGGTCATCTCGGGTGCTCACGCCCCGATCAAGACCGGTAACACCCTGCCGCTGCGCAACATCCCGGTCGGTACCACCGTCCACGGGATCGAGCTGAAGCCGGGCAAGGGCGCTCAGATCGCTCGTGCCGCTGGTGCAGGCGTGCAGCTGGTCGCTCGTGAAGGTATCTACGCCACCCTGCGTCTGCGCTCGGGTGAAATGCGTAAGGTGCCGGTCGAATGCCGCGCCACCATCGGTGAAGTCGGTAACGACGAGCACAACCTGGAAAAGCTGGGCAAGGCTGGTGCCAAGCGCTGGCGCGGCGTCAAGCCGACCGTCCGCGGTGCGGCCATGAACCCGGTGGATCACCCGCACGGTGGTGGTGAAGCCAAGGCCGGCCAGGGTAATCCGCATCCGGTCACCCCGTGGGGTGTTCCGACCAAGGGTTACAAGACGCGTCATAACAAGCGCACTCAGCAGTTCATCGTCCGCGATCGTAGGGGCTAATCGACCATGGCACGTTCACTTAAGAAGGGCCCGTTCGTCGATCACCACCTCGTCAAGAAGGTGGAGGCCGCTGCGGGTAGCAAGAAGCCGATCAAGACCTGGTCGCGCCGTTCGATGATCCTGCCGGAAATGGTAGGCGTCACCATCGCCGTTCATAACGGTAAGAACCACGTTCCAGTGCTCGTCAACGAGAACATGGTCGGCCACAAGCTCGGCGAATTTGCCGTCACCCGGACCTTCAAGGGTCACGGTGGCGACAAGAAGTCGGGCAAGTAAGGAGAGATGACAATGGAAGCGAAAGCAATCCTGCGCTCCGCGCGCATCTCTGCGCAGAAGGCTCGTCTGGTCGCTGACCAGGTGCGCGGTCTGCCGGCCGAGCGTGCGGTCAACCTGCTGAAGTTTTCGGATAAGAAGGCTGCCCACCTGATCAAGAAGGTGGTGGAGTCGGCTATCGCAAATGCCGAAAACAACCAGGGCGCTGACGTCGACGAGCTGAAGGTCCAGACCATCATGGTAGATGAAGGTCCGACCCTGAAGCGTTTCATGGCGCGGGCGAAAGGCCGCGGTACCCGCATCCTCAAGCGCACCAGCCACATCACTGTGGTTGTGGGCGCCGGCAAGTAAGCGGAAAGGATAAAGACCATGGGTCATAAAGTTCATCCGGTTGGTATCCGCCTCGGTATTTCCAAGGACTGGAACTCCAAGTGGTACGCCAACAAGGCCGAGTTTGCTGGTTACCTGGCAGCCGACCTGAAAGTTCGCGAGATGCTGCGCAAGAAGCTTGCTCAGGCCGGTATCTCCAAGATCCTCATCGAGCGTCCGGCAAAGACGGCTCGCGTGACGATCCACACCGCCCGTCCGGGCGTGGTGATCGGCAAGCGTGGTGAGGACATCGAAAAGCTGCGTAAGGAAGTGAGCGAAATGATGGGCGTCCCGGCGCACATCAACGTCACCGAAGTGCGCAAGCCGGAGTTGGACGCACAGCTGGTTGCCGAGTCGATCGCGCAGCAGCTGGAGCGCCGCATCATGTTCCGCCGTGCAATGAAGCGCTCGGTCGGCAACGCGATGCGCCTGGGTGCCTTGGGCATCAAGGTCAACGTCGGCGGCCGCTTGAACGGCGCTGAAATCGCCCGTTCGGAGTGGTACCGCGAAGGCCGCGTGCCGTTGCACACCCTGCGTGCGGATATCGACTACGGTTTCGCTGAAGCCAGCACCACCTACGGCATCATCGGCATCAAGGTTTGGATCTACAAGGGTGAAGTCTTTGATTTCTCCCAGGTTGGCCAGGAAAAGCAGGACGACAGCCCGCGCAACGATCGTAACGATCGCGGCGACCGCGGTGACCGTCCGTCGCGCCCGGCTCGTGAAGCGAGGTAACGGCAATGTTGCAACCCAAGCGAACCAAATACCGCAAGATGTTCAAGGGCCGCAATGACGGCCTGAGCTGGAGCGCCAACGCCGTCAGCTTCGGCGAGTTCGGCCTGAAGGCTACTGCCCACGGTCAGCTGACCGCGCGTCAGATCGAAGCGGCTCGCCGCTCGATCAGCCGCTACGTCAAGCGCGGTGGCAAGATGTGGATCCGTGTGTTCCCCGACAAGCCGATCACCAAGAAGCCCATCGAAGTCCGAATGGGTGCTGGTAAGGGTGGCGTGGAATACTGGGTCGCTCAGATCCAGCCGGGCCGCATGATTTATGAAGTCGAGGGTGTGACCGAGGAAGTGGCACGCGAGGCGTTCCGCCTGGCCGCTGCCAAGCTCTCGGTGACCACCACTTTCGTAACCCGGACGGTGCGCTGATGGACATCAAACAACTCCGCGAGAAGTCGGCTGACGAACTCAAGGCCCACCTGACCGACCTGCGTAAGGAGCAGTTCTCGCTCCGTATGCAGCAGGTCACCGGCCAGCTGCCGAAGACCCACGAAACCCGCCGGGTGCGTCGCGAGATTGCTCGCGTCAAGCACCTGATCGGCAGCACGAAGTAAGGATGGCTGCTATGAGCGAAAATACTGAAAAGAAGACGCTGCGCACGGTCGAAGGCCGTGTCGTCAGCAACAAGATGGACAAGACGGTCACCGTGTTGGTGGAGCGCCAGGTCAAGCACCCGTTGTACGGCAAGTACATCAAGCGCTCGTCCAAGCTGCACGCACACGACGCCGACAACACCTGTAAAGAAGGTGATGTCGTTCGTGTGACCGAGATTGCTCCGATGTCCAAGACCAAGAACTGGCGCGTGGTGGAAGTCATCATGCGTGCGGCTGAATAAGGAGATCTGACTCATGATCCAGATGCAGAGCTACCTTGATGCTGCGGACAATTCCGGTGCCAAGGAACTGATGTGCATCAAGGTGCTTGGTGGTTCCAAGCGCCGTTATGCCCACATCGGCGACATCATCAAGGTCACCGTGAAGGACGCAATCCCGCGCGGCAAAGTCAAGAAGGGTGAAGTGTATGACGCCGTCGTGGTGCGTACCCGTAAGGGTGTGCGTCGCGCCGATGGCTCGCTGATCCGTTTCGACGGCAACGCTGCGGTCCTGCTCAACAACAAGCAAGAGCCGATCGGCACCCGCATCTTCGGACCGGTGACCCGTGAACTTCGTTCCGAGAAGTTCATGAAGATCGTCTCGCTCGCTCCCGAAGTTCTGTGAGCGCCAGGAGATAATCATGGCTAACCGTATCAAGAAGGGCGACCAGGTCGTCGTCAACACCGGCAAGGACAAGGGCAAGCAGGGCGAAGTCGTCCGCGTCGACGGCGATCGTGTGATCGTCGCCAACGTGAACATCGTCAAGCGCCACACCAAGCCGAACCCGCAGGCAGGCGTTGCCGGCGGCGTGGTCGAGCGTGAAGCGTCGATCCATATCTCCAACGTGAATGTGCTGAACCCGGCTTCGGGCAAGGGCGAGCGCGTTGGCTTCAAGGTGCTGGAGGATGGACGCAAACTGCGTGTGTTCCGCTCCAGCGGTGAGGCGCTCGACGCCTAAGGACTGACCGATGAATTCACGTCTCGAAAAGTTTTACAAGGAAGAAGTGGTACCGGCGCTGACCAAGCAGTTCGGTTACACCAATCCGATGCAGGTCCCGCGTCTGGTCAAGGTCACCTTGAACATGGGCGTTGGTGAAGCTGCGACCAACAAGAAGGTTCTTGAGAACGCCGTTGGCGACATGACCAAGATCACCGGCCAGAAGCCGGTCATCACCAAGTCGCGCGTCTCGGTGGCATCGTTCAAGATCCGTGATGGTTGGCCGATCGGCTGCAAGGTCACGCTGCGTCGTGACACCATGTTTGAGTTCCTGGATCGCCTGATCAACATCTCGCTGCCGCGCGTGCGTGACTTCCGCGGCGTGTCGGGTCGTTCGTTCGACGGTCGTGGCAACTTCAACATGGGTGTGAAGGAACAGATCATCTTCCCGGAAATCGATTTCGACGCCGTCGATGCGATCCGCGGTATGGATATCGCCATCACCACCACCGCCAAGACCGACGCGGAAGCGAAGGCGCTGCTCGCAGCGTTCAAGTTCCCGTTCCGTAACTGATTCGTCGAGGATACCGAAATGGCAAAGACCTCAATGGTCAACCGCGACATCAAGCGGAAGAAGCTGGCTCTGAAGTTCGCCGACAAGCGTGCAGCTCTGAAGAAGATCGTGTCCTCGGTGGACGCGAGCTACGAAGAGAAGGCTGAAGCCGTGATCAAGTTGTCGAAGCTGCCGCGCGATTCGTCGCCGAGCCGCCATCGCAACCGTTGCGAACTGTCGGGTCGTCCGCGTGGCGTGTACAGCAAGTTCGGCCTCGGCCGCAACAAGCTGCGCGAAGCCACCATGCGCGGTGACGTGCCGGGCCTGCGCAAGGCAAGCTGGTAAGCAACAACCCGCTGGGCGGACCGAAAGGCCCGCCCAGCAGGGCTTTCGGGTCAATCTGAAGGCAAAGCAAAAAGTCCGACGCAAGTCGGGCTTTTTGTCGTATAATCCCGCTCCTTGCCTGCCCGAAACAGGCGGCAGGTGCGTCAAGGGCCCTGGCCCATCCCAGGAAAACACAAGATTTTCGCGAAAGCGGATATCGGTGCACTCAAAGGTATCTACATGAGCATGACTGATCCCATCGCCGACCTGCTGGTACGCATTCGAAATGCGGCCGCGGTTGGCAAGCAGACGGTGAAAGCCCCGTCGTCCAAGGTCAAGGTGGCTATTGCCCAGGTCCTGAAGGACGAGGGTTACATCACCGACCTGCGCGTCAACAACATCGAAAACAACAAGGCCGAGCTCGAAATCGTCCTGAAGTATTTCGAAGGCAAGCCGGTCATCGCGACCCTGAAGCGCTTCTCGCGTTCGGGTCTGCGCCAGTACCGTGGCAAGTCCGAGCTGCCGAAGGTCATGAATGGCCTGGGTATCTCGATCATTTCCACCTCCAAGGGCATCATGACTGATGCGCAGGCGCGCCAGTTGGGCGTCGGCGGCGAAGTCCTGTGCTTCGTGGCCTAAGGGAAGGAGTCCACTATGTCCCGTGTAGCCAAGAAGCCGATCAACCTGCCCAAGGGCGTTGAACTGACCATCCAGCCGGAAGTTGTGAGCGTGAAGGGCCCGAAGGGCACCCTGTCGCTGAACAAGACCGCTGGCGTTGAAATCACTCTCGACAACGGCGTTGCCACGCTGAACCCGAAGGACATCTCCTTCGACGCGCTGGCTGGCACCGTGCGTGCGATCCTGGCCAACATGGTGCAGGGCGTGTCCGAAGGCTTCGAGCGCAAGCTTGAGCTGGTCGGCGTGGGTTACCGCGCTGCCATGCAGGGCAAGGACCTGAACCTGTCGCTGGGCTTCTCCCACCCTGTCCTGTTCGTGGCGCCGGAAGGCATCACCATCTCGACCCCGACGCAGACCGAAATCGTCGTGCAGGGCGTGGACAAGCAGGTTGTTGGTGAAGTCGCCGCCAAGATCCGTGGTTTCCGTCCGCCGGAGCCCTATAAGGGCAAGGGTGTGAAGTACGCCGGTGAAGTCATCATTCGCAAGGAAGCCAAGAAGGCCTAATTCTTAGGTTTTCAGCTTTCGAGGATAAAGAACATGAACAAGAACATCGCCCGTCTGCGTCGCGCCAAGTCGACCCGTTCGCACATCCGTACCCTGGGTGTTGCGCGCTTGTCGGTCCTGCGCACCGGTCAGCACCTGTACGCACAGATCTTCACTGCCGACGGTTCGCTGGTGCTGGCTGCTGCCAACACCGCACAGGCCGACGTCAAGGAAGGCCTGAAGAGCGGCAAGAACATGGAAGCCGCCACCAAGGTTGGCAAGCTGATTGCAGAGCGCGCCAAGGCTGCTGGTATCGAGAAGGTCGCTTTCGACCGCTCGGGCTACCGCTACCACGGTCGCATCAAGGCTCTTGCTGATGCTGCCCGCGAAGGCGGCCTGCAGTTCTAAGCAATACAGGAAAGGGGCCATTGGCCCCTTTCCGCCTGCCTGCCGGTACGGGTTTGTACCGGGCGCCCTTCGTTCTTCTGCAGCGTCTGGCGATTCATTGCGTCACTACACAACCATAAGCGGCTTCGAGCCGTACATAACCCAATCAATCAAGGAATCGAAATGGCAGAAGAGCGTCAGCAGCGGGGTCGCGATCGCGACCGTAACCGCGAAGAGAAAGTCGACGATGGCATGATCGAAAAGCTGGTCGCGGTCAACCGCGTCAGCAAGACCGTCAAGGGCGGTCGCCAGTTCACCTTCACCGCACTGACCGTGGTCGGTGATGGCGAAGGCAAGGTTGGCTTCGGTTACGGCAAGGCACGCGAAGTGCCGGTCGCCATCCAGAAGTCGATGGAGCAGGCTCGCAAGAACCAGGTCAGCGTTGATCTGAACAACGGCACGTTGTGGCACACCATCAAAGATGGTCACGGCGCAGCTCGCGTGTTCATGCAGCCGGCTTCGGAAGGTACTGGCGTCATCGCCGGCGGTGCCATGCGCGCCGTGCTGGAAGCCGTTGGCGTGAAGAACGTGCTGGCCAAGGCTGTGGGTTCGCGTAACCCGATCAACCTGGTCCGTGCCACCCTGAAGGGTCTGGCAGGTGCACAGTCCCCGGCCCGTATTGCTGCCAAGCGCGGCAAGAAGGTGGAGGATCTGAACCATGGCTAATGAAGTTGCCAAGACCGTCAAGGTGCGCCTCGTGCGCGGCCTGCGTGGCACCCAGTCGCGTCACCGCCTGTCGGTGCGTGCCCTGGGCCTGAACAAGCTCAATGATGTGCGTGAACTGAAAGACAGCCCGCAGGTTCGCGGTCTGATCAACAAGGTTCAGTACCTCGTCCAGGTTGAGGAGTAATCGACCATGACTATGCGTCTCAATGAACTGAGCCCGGCACCGGGCGCTCGTACCGAGCGTACCCGCGTCGGTCGCGGTATCGGCTCCGGCCTGGGCAAGACCTGCGGCCGCGGCCACAAGGGTTCGTTCGCTCGTAAGGGTGGCGGCAAGATCAAGGCTGGCTTCGAAGGCGGCCAGACCCCGATGCAGCGTCGTCTGCCGAAGATCGGCTTCTTCTCGCACAAGGCCAAGGACACTGCAGAAGTGCTGTCCTACCACCTTGATCGTCTGGAAGCTGGTGAGATCGATCTGGCCGCACTGCGTGCAGCCAAGCTGATCCCGTCGACCGCGAAGAAGGCCAAGGTCGTCTTCAAGGGCGAGCTGAGCAAGGCATTCACCCTGAAGGGTATTGCTGCTACTGCCGGCGCCAAGGCCGCGATCGAAGCTGCCGGCGGCAGCGTACAGGAGTAACTGGAACATGGCGCAAGCTGGCATCGGTAACCTCGCGGCAGGGGCAGGCAAGTTCACTGAACTTCGCCAACGCCTTCTGTTCGTACTTGGGGCATTGCTCGTCTATCGCATCGGCTGTTATGTGCCGGTGCCGGGCGTCAATCCCGAGGCCATGCTTGCGCTGATGCAGGCGCAGGGCGGCGGCATCGTGGACATGTTCAACATGTTCTCGGGCGGCGCCCTGCACCGTTTCAGTATCTTCGCGTTGAATGTGATGCCGTATATCTCGGCATCCATCGTGATGCAGCTGGCGGTCCACATCTTCCCGGCCTTGAAGGCCATGCAGAAGGAAGGTGAGTCTGGTCGTCGCAAGATCACCCAGTATTCGCGCATTGGCGCGGTGCTCCTGGCGGTAGTGCAGGGCGGCAGTATCGCGCTGGCACTGCAGAACCAGGTGTCGCCGGGCGGTGCACCGGTGGTGTATGCCCCGGGCATGGGCTTCGTGTTGACCGCGATCATCGCGCTCACCGCAGGCACCATCTTCCTGATGTGGGTGGGTGAGCAGGTGACCGAGCGTGGCATCGGCAACGGTGTGTCGCTGATCATCTTCGCAGGCATCGTGGCCGGCTTGCCGGCTGCGGTGATCCACACCGTCGAAGCCTACCGTGACGGCAACATGAGCTTCATCTCGTTGCTGATCATCGTGCTGGTGGTGCTGGCTTTCACCTACTTCGTGGTGTTCGTGGAGCGCGGTCAGCGTCGTATCACGGTCAATTACGCCCGCCGTCAGGGTGGCCGTAATGCCTATATGAACCAGACCTCGTTCCTGCCGCTGAAGCTCAACATGGCAGGTGTGATCCCGGCGATCTTCGCATCCAGCATCCTTGCCTTCCCGGCAACGCTGGCGATGTGGTCCGGTCAGGCCAGCTCGGCCACGTGGCTGCAGAAGGTGGCAAACGCGCTGGGTCCGGGCGAGCCGCTGCACATGATCGTGTTCGCTGCGTTGATCACCGGTTTTGCGTTCTTCTACACCGCGCTGGTGTTCAACTCGCAGGAAACCGCTGACAACCTGAAGAAGTCGGGCGCGCTGATTCCGGGCATCCGTCCGGGCAAGGCTACCGCTGATTACATCGATGCCGTGCTGACCCGTCTGACGGCTGCTGGCTCGCTGTATCTGGTGATCGTCTGTCTGCTGCCGGAAATCATGCGCACCCAGCTCAACGCCTCCTTCTACTTCGGCGGCACTTCGCTGCTGATCGTGGTGGTGGTGGTGATGGATTTCATCGCACAGGTTCAGGCACATCTGATGTCGCACCAGTACGAGAGCCTGTTGAAGAAGGCCAACCTGAAGGGCGGCAACCGCGGCGGTTTTGCACGCGGCTGATTCACCGGTTATACTTTCCGCTTCATAGCGAGAAACCCGCTCCGGTTCCCGGGGCGGCTTTCCAAACAGAAGGGCGGCCCCTGCAGCGGTTTCGGGTGGGGGTGTGATGTGGTTGTTCCGCGCGGGAGTAGCGCGGGCGGCTTGGAGACCTCTCTCCTTGCCAGGCACATCCGGCGCCGGAGCATGGGCACACTCCCCACGCCGGGCTTGTGGAACTGTATGTTCCACGGGCTTCCAAGCAAACCGAAGCCTTGTTAGTATCGCTAGTTCACATTTTTGATCCATCCTGCCGGATTGGCGCGCCTCATGGTGCGTATTCGGCCATCACTCAGCTGGAGAACCGCGTCATGGCGCGTATTGCAGGCGTCAACCTGCCAGCCCAGAAGCATGTCTGGGTCGGGTTGCAAAGCATTTACGGCATCGGCCGTACCCGTTCGAAGAAGGTCTGCGAAGTCGCAGGCGTTGCTTCGACCACCAAGATCCGCGATTTGTCGGAGCCGGAAATCGAGCGCCTGCGTCTCGAAGTCGGCAAGTACATTGTCGAAGGCGATCTGCGCCGCGAAATCGGTATCGCAATCAAGCGTCTGATGGACCTGGGTTGCTACCGCGGCCTGCGTCATCGTCGCGGTCTGCCGCTGCGTGGCCAGCGTACCCGTACCAACGCCCGCACCCGTAAGGGTCCGCGCAAGGCGATCAGGAAGTAAGGGACCTAAGAAATGGCTAAGCCCGCTGCTGCAAAAACCAAGAAGAAGATCAAGCGCGTCATCACTGATGGCGTTGCCCACGTCCACGCTTCGTTCAACAACACCATCGTGACCATCACCGACCGTCAGGGCAATGCACTGTCCTGGGCGACCTCCGGTGGCGCTGGCTTCCGTGGTTCGCGTAAGTCGACTCCGTTTGCTGCTCAGGTTGCCGCCGAAAAGGCTGGCAAGGCTGCGCTGGATTACGGCTTGAAGTCGCTGGAAGTCCGCATCAAGGGTCCGGGTCCGGGCCGTGAGTCGGCCGTACGTTCGTTGAACAACGTCGGCTATAAGATCACCAACATCATCGACGTGACGCCAATCCCGCACAACGGGTGCCGTCCGCCGAAGAAGCGTCGCGTCTAAAGGAGCGATAAGAAATGGCTCGTTATATCGGTCCTACCTGTAAGCTCGCCCGCCGCGAAGGCGCCGACCTCTCCCTGAAGAGCCCGGCCCGCGCGCTGGATTCCAAGTGCAAGCTGGAGCAGAAGCCCGGCCAGCACGGCGCCACTGCCCGTAAGGGCAAGCTGTCCGACTACGCTACCCAGCTGCGCGAAAAGCAGAAGGTCAAGCGTATCTACGGTCTGCTGGAGCGTCAGTTCCGCAACTACTACAAGAAGGCCTCGACCAAGAAGGGCAACACCGGCGAGAACCTGCTGCAGTTGTTGGAAACCCGTCTGGACAACGTCGTCTACCGCATGGGCTTCGCAGTGACCCGTCCGGCTGCTCGTCAGCTGGTCTCGCACCGCGGTGTCACGGTCAACGGCAAGTCGGTCAACCTGGCTTCGTACCAGATCAAGGCCGGCGACGCGATTGCGCTGTCTGAAAAGGCTGCCAAGCAGCTGCGCGTCCAGGAAGCCCTGGTCGTTGCCGAACAGCACGACCTCAGCCCGTCGTGGGTCGAAGTCGATTCGAAGAAGTTCAGCGGCGTCTTCAAGGCTGTGCCGGATCGTGCGGACCTGCCTGCGGATATCAACGAAGCGCTGATCGTCGAGTTGTATTCGAAGTAATTCACAATGGAGAACCTCCGGGTTGCACCGGAGGTTCGCAGGAGAACCCGCAACATGACGGTTACCGCAAACCAGGTTCTGCGTCCTCGCGGTCCGCAGATCGAACGCCTTACCGAGACCCGCGCCAAGGTCGTGATCGAGCCTTTGGAGCGTGGTTACGGGCATACGCTGGGCAACGCCCTGCGTCGCGTGCTGCTGTCGTCCATCCCGGGCTTCGCCATTACCGAAGTCGAGATCGACGGCGTGTTGCACGAGTACACCACTCTGGAAGGCCTGCAGGAAGACGTGCTTGACGTCCTGCTGAACCTGAAAGACGTGGCGATCCGTATGCACACCGGCGACAGCGCCACCGTTTCCCTGTCCAAGCAGGGTCCGGGTGTTGTCACCGCTGCCGACATCAAGGTTGACCACAACGTCGAAGTGATCAACGGCGACCATGTGATCTGCAACCTGACCAAGGACACTGCGATCAACATGCGTCTGAAGGTCGAGCGCGGTTTCGGCTATCAGCCGGCTGCTGCGCGTCGTCGTCCGGACGAAGAATCGCGTGCGATTGGTCGTCTGGTGCTGGACGCTTCGTTCTCGCCGGTCCGCCGCGTCGCTTATGCGGTGGAAGCCGCTCGCGTCGAACAGCGTACCGATCTGGACAAGCTGGTCATTGATATCGAAACCAACGGCACGATCGATGCCGAGGAAGCTGTCCGCACCGCGGCCGACATCCTCAGCGATCAGCTGTCGGTGTTCGGTGATTTCACCCACCGCGACCGCGGTGCAGCCAAGCCGGCCAACAACGGCGTGGATCCGGTGCTGCTGCGCCCGATCGACGACCTGGAACTGACCGTGCGTTCGGCCAACTGCCTCAAGGCTGAGAGCATTTACTACATCGGCGATCTGATCCAGAAGACCGAAGTTGAACTGCTCAAGACCCCGAACCTCGGCAAGAAGTCGCTGACCGAGATCAAGGAAGTGCTGGCCCAGCGCGGTCTGTCGCTTGGCATGAAGCTGGAGAACTGGCCGCCGGCCGGTGTCGCCGCTCACGGCATGCTCGGCTGATAAGTACTACCTGTTCCCCCGCATGGGCGACCATGCGGGGGAATATTGTTTCAGCAGTACCCGCATTGACGGTTAAACAACGCCGCAATGCCGGTCGTCCAGGACGGGCGACCAGGACCATCCGCAGTCCACTTTCAACGCCAGGATGGCGACAACGATGTCCAACGTTTCACCATTAACCAAGGAATACACCCATGCGTCATATGAAGTCGGGCCGCAAGTTCAACCGCACCAGCGCCCACCGCGAAGCAATGTTCAAGAACATGGCTGCGTCGCTGTTCAAGCACCAGCTGATCAAGACCACCCTGCCGAAGGCCAAGGAACTGCGCCGCGTTGCCGAGCCGCTGATCACCCTGGCCAAGGTTGATTCGGTTGCCAACCGTCGTCTGGCGTTCGCCCGCCTGCGTGACAAGGAAGCCGTAGGCATCCTGTTCACCATCCTGGGCCCGCGCTACGCCAACCGTCCGGGCGGCTACCTGCGCCTGCTGAAGTGCGGCTTCCGCGCTGGCGACAACGCTCCGATGGCTTACGTTGAACTGGTTGACCGTCCGGTCGCCGTTGCGGAAGAAGTCGGCGAGTAATCGCACGCTTCCGTCCAACGACGGATGCAGGAGAAGCCCGGCCTATGCCGGGCTTTTTTGTGTATGTGGTTACAGCTGCCATCACTGCTGATCGCGCGCGGATGGCCTGTTACTCTTGTTGCATTGTTCACTCCGGAAAGTTGCGATGAACCCTTTGCGTTGGAGTTTCCGCGCGCAGTGCCTGCTGGGCTTCCTGACCTGCGCAGGCCTGCTCGCATTTGCGATCTACATGCAGATCCAGATGGGGCTGGAACCGTGCCCGCTGTGCATCTACCAGCGCATCGCATTTGCCGCCGTCGGGGTGTTGTTCCTGCTCGGTGCGCTGCACGGGCCGTCCAGTCGCGGCGGTCGTGCCGGCTATGGCGTATTGACCTTGTTGGCCGCGCTGGTGGGCGTCGGCATCGCCGGGCGCCATGTCTACGTGCAGTTGTTGCCGAAGGACCTGGGTAGCAGCTGTGGCCCGCCATTGAGCTTCCTCGCCGAAACCATGGGCCCGTTCGAAGTGTTCCGCACCGTGCTGACCGGTACCGGTGACTGCGGCAACATCGACTGGACCTTCCTCGGCCTGAGCATGCCGATGTGGAGCCTGGTGTGGTTTGTGCTGCTTGCTGGCTGGGCCCTGTATGCCGGCCTGCGCACACGAAAAAAACGTTTGATCTGACTCTTTCACTTCTTCAACTGGTATCTGCATGAACGCTTCCTCCTCCCCGTCATCCGTCGCCACCGCCAGCAGCTGGGCGCCGGATAGCTGGCGTGGCAAGCCCGCGCTGCAGATGCCGACGTACCCCGATCCGCAGGCGCTGGAGGCCGCGTTGAGCGAGCTGCGGCAACTGCCGCCGCTGGTGACCTCGTGGGAGATCTTCGCGCTCAAGCAGCAGCTGGCCGAGGCGCAGGAAGGCAAGCGTTTCCTGCTGCAGGGCGGTGACTGCGCCGAGAACTTCGTCGACTGCGAATCGGGAACGATCTCCAATCGGCTCAAGGTGCTGCTGCAGATGAGCCTGGTGATGGTGCATGGCCTGCGCATGCCGGTGATCCGCGTTGGCCGCTTTGCCGGCCAGTACGCCAAGCCGCGCTCGGCCGATACCGAAACCCGCGACGGGGTGACCTTGCCCAGCTACCGCGGCGACGTGATCAATGCGCCGGCGTTCACCGAGGCTGCGCGCGTGCCTGATCCGCAGCGGATGATCACCGCGCATTCGCGCTCGGCGCTGACGATGAACTTCGTGCGTGCGCTGATCGATGGCGGCTTCGCTGATCTGCACCACCCCGAGTACTGGAACCTGGCGTGGATGCGCTGCTCGCCGCTGGCCGAGGAGTACCAGAAGATGGTGGCCTCGATCGGCGATGCGGTGCGCTTCATGGAGACCTTGTCGGGCTCGCAGGTGCACAACCTCAATCGGGTGGACTTCTACACCTCGCATGAAGCCCTGTTGCTGCCGTACGAGCAGGCGCTGACCCGGCAGGTGCCACGCCAGAACGGCTGGTTCAACCTGAGCACGCATTACCCGTGGATCGGCATGCGCACCGCGGCGCTGGATGGTGCGCACGTGGAGTACCTGCGTGGTGTGCGTAATCCGATTGCGATCAAGGTGGGGCCGTCGGTGCAGCCGGATCAGTTGCTGCGATTGATCGACGTATTGAACCCGGACGACGAGCCGGGGCGGCTGAGTTTCATCCACCGCATGGGGGCGGCGCAGATTGCCGACAAGCTGCCGCCGCTGCTGGATGCGATCAAGCGCGATGGTCGCCGCGTGCTGTGGGTCTGCGACGCCATGCACGGCAATACCGAGAGCACCAGCAACGGCTACAAGACCCGGCGGTTTGACAATATCCGTAGCGAGGTTGAGCTGTCCTTCGACCTGCATGCGGCGGCCGGAACGCGTCTGGGTGGCGTGCACCTGGAGTTGACCGGCGAGGATGTCACCGAATGCACTGGTGGCGCGCGTGAGCTCACCGAGCGCGACCTGGAACGCGCCTACCGCTCCAGTGTCGACCCGCGTTTGAACTACGAGCAATCGCTGGAGATCGCCATGGCCATCGTCCGCAAACAAGGCTGATGGTCGCACCTGTAGTGCCGAGCCATGCTCGGCAGGAGCGTTCCCGGCAAAGCATCACCTGTAGTGCCGAGCCATGCTCGGCAGAGGCTTTACCGGTAGTGCACCATCTGTAGTGCCGAGCCATGCTCGGCAGGGGCTTTACCGGTAATGCCACATGCCGAGCATGGCTCGGCACTACAGGTGCTTCCTTGAATCACTGACAGACCTTCTTGATCGCCGGCCTCAGGCTGCAGCGATGTCTAGTTCAAAATTGTTGCTCGGACGCGTTTCGCTGCTCAATAGCACTTACTCAATCACCACGGTAACCGACGGGCGAATGCCGCTGTTCGCCAACCCGCATAACGCCGAGCAGGTGATCGAGGCGCTCCATCATTGCGAACTCGCCGGAATCACCCACAGCCTTGCCTGGGTAGTGATGCCTGATCACCTGCATTGGCTGCTACAGCTCCAATCCGGATCGCTGGGCGCCTGCCTGCAGCGCCTGAAATCGCGCTCAGCAAGGGCCATCGGCGACGCAGGATCAATTTGGCAGACCGGCTATCACGATCACGCAATCAGGCGAGATGCGTCGCTGCGAGGTGTGGCCAATTACCTGCTGCATAACCCGGTGCGGGCGGGCCTATGCGAGCGAGCACAGGACTATCCATATGCGTGGTGCAGATGGGGCTGGCAGCTGTGATGTTGCGCGGCGCCGGAATTGCACATGTAGTGCCGAGCATGGCTCGGCACAAAAGGGGGAGAAAAATGGATTTACGGGCACGCCCAATCCGACCAATGGAACGCACAACAAGAGAGGCCTTAGGGATTTAGCGGCACCCCACAAGCC
>NZ_JBRRDY010000018.1:0-92322 GCF_056759935.1 Stenotrophomonas sp. STEN035 | reverse complement strand
GAGCCATGCTCGGCAGGGGCTTTCCCCGGCAAGGCCTCTTGCCGAGCATGGCTCGGCACTACAGGACGCTTTATCGGTAAGGCCTCTGCCGAGCATGGCTCGGCACTACAGTGGTCCAGCTTTCTGCCGGGCATGGCCCGGTATCGCGCTGCAAACATACGCAGTAGTAGGGGTTGCGCCAGATCCGGTGCTGCGACTTGGTCGCAGTGGTGAGCTAGACTGTGGGCCCTGTCGTGGCCGTGAGGCCACCCTGAACGGAATTGTCATCCCGCATGAGTTGGCTCAGCAAGTTGATGCCGTCCGGCATCCGTACCGACAACACGCCCTCCAAAAAACGCAGCGTCCCCGAGGGGCTGTGGGAAAAATGCAGCAGCTGCGGCGCGGCCCTGTACCGCCCGGAGCTGGAAGAAAACCTTGAGGTCTGCCCGAAGTGTGGGCACCACATGGCCATCCGCGCGCGCGCGCGCCTGGCCTCGTTGTTTGATGCTGATAGCACCAGCGAGATCGCCGCCCGTCTCGGGCCGACCGACGTGCTCAAGTTCAAGGACCAGAAGAAATACGTAGAGCGCATCAAGGCCAGCCAGAAGAACACCGGCGAGTACGACGCGTTGGTTGCCATGCGCGGCCTGCTGAAGGGCCGCCCGCTGGTGGCTTCTTCCTTCGACTTCGCCTTCATGGGCGGTTCGATGGGCTCGGTGGTCGGCGAGCGCTTCGCGCTGGCGGCAGAAACCGCGCTGGAAATCGGCTCCCCCTATGTCTGCTTCTCCGCCTCCGGCGGTGCACGCATGCAGGAAGGCCTGTTCTCGCTGATGCAGATGGCCAAGACCTCGGCCGCGCTGGCCAAACTGCGCGAAGCCGGTCTGCCCTACATCTCGGTGCTGACCCATCCCACCACCGGTGGCGTGTCGGCCTCGTTCGCGATGCTGGGCGATATCAACATCGCCGAGCCGCAGGCACTGATCGGCTTTGCCGGCCCGCGCGTGATCGAACAGACCGTGCGCGAAAAGCTGCCCGAAGGCTTCCAGCGCTCCGAGTTCCTGCTTGAGCACGGCGCCATCGATCAGATCTGCGACCGCCGCGAAATGCGTGACCGCCTGGCCGACCTGCTGGCCATGTTGGGCCGTCAGCCGCAGCATGAGGAAGTAGCAGCCTGATGGGTACGCGCAAGTATTTTGGTACCGACGGCATCCGTGGCCGGGTCGGCAAGGGCGTCATTTCCGCTGATTTTGTGCTGCGGGTTGGCAATGCGTTGGGTCGCGTGCTGGTTGCGCGCAGCGGCGGCAAGCAGCCGACCGTGGTGATCGGCAAGGACACGCGCATCTCCGGCTATATGTTCGAGTCGGCGTTGGAGGCAGGTCTGGTTGCTGCAGGTGCCAACGTGCAGCTGATTGGGCCGATGCCGACCCCGGCGGTGGCCTTCCTGGCGCATACGCTGGGTGCCGATGCCGGCATCGTGATCAGTGCCTCGCACAATCCGCATTACGACAACGGCATCAAGTTCTTCTCGGCCGAAGGTGAGAAGCTCGATGACGCCACTGAGCTGGCGCTGGAAGCGGCGATGGATCAGCCGTTCTCGACGGTGGAGTCCGAGCAGCTCGGCAAGGCGGTCCGTGCGCGCGATGCGGTCGGTCGTTATATCGAGTTCTGCAAGGCCAGTGTGCCGCGCAATTTCTATCTGCGTGGACTCAAGGTCGTGCTCGATTGCGCCCATGGCGCCACCTATCACGTTGCGCCGCTGCTGTTCCGTGAGCTGGGTGCCGAGGTGACTGCGATCGGTGCCGAGCCCAATGGCGTCAATATCAACGACGGTGTGGGCTCGACCCATATCGACAATCTGGCACGCAAGGTGACCGAGGTTGGGGCCGATATCGGCATTGCCTTCGACGGCGATGGTGACCGCGTATTGATGGTCGATCACACCGGTGCCGCAGTGGATGGCGACGGCTTGCTGTACGTGCTGGCCAAGGCGTGGCAGGCCAACGGCCGCCTGCGTGGCCCGGTGGTGGGTACGCTGATGACCAATTACGGGATGGAGCAGGCGCTGGAGCGTCTGGGTATTCCATTCGTCCGCGCCAATGTTGGTGACCGTTACGTGCACAAGGCACTGGTCGATGGCAATGGGGTGCTGGGCGGTGAAGCCTCCGGTCATATCCTGTGCCTGGATCGCGCCACCACTGGGGACGCCATCGTCAGTGCATTGCAGGTGCTGGAAGTGCTCGGCGATGCTGGTGTGAATCTGCACCAGGCCCTGCAGGGGCTGGTGATGGTGCCGCAGAAGACGATCAATGTGCGCCTGGAAAGTGGCGCGCGCGAAGTGGTTGCAAGTGCGCCGGTGCAGGCTGCGCTGGCAGCCGCCCAGGCAGCTGTGGCCGGGCGGGGCAGGGCGTTCCTGCGGCCGTCGGGTACCGAGCCGGTGGTGCGGGTCACGGTCGAGGCCGATGAGGCCGGGCTGATGACCGCCACCCTTGAGGCGCTGGCCAACGCGGTTCGTTCGGCTACCGCACAGGTTTGAGCTGGATCATAGTGGTGTTGCCGGGACGTCGGTTTCAATAGCCGGCGTCCCGTTCCCTTCTTTGGAGTTTTGTATGAGTTCCCGTATTCCCACCCTCGATATCACCCGTTTCGATACTGACCGTGACGCCTTCGTGGCCGAACTTGGCGCGGCGTATCGTGAGTGGGGTTTTGCGGGTATTCGCAACCACGGCATTCCGCAGGCGGACATCGACGCCGCGTATGACGTGTTCAAGGCGTTCTTCGCCCTGCCGGAAGATGTGAAGAAGCAGTACCACATCGCTGGCGGTGGTGGTGCCCGTGGCTATACCCAGTTCGGCGTGGAGACCGCCAAGGGCTCCAAGCACTTCGACCTGAAGGAGTTCTGGCATATCGGTCGCGAGATCGCCGATGACTCCAAGTACCGTGAGGTGATGCCGCCAAACCTGTGGCCGAGCGAAGTCCCCGGCTTCAAGGAACATGGTTACGGCCTCTACCAGAAGCTCGACCAGTTGGGTTCGCGTGTGCTGTCGGCGCTGGCCCTGCACATCGGTCTGCCGGAGAACTACTTCGCCGACAAGACCAATAACGGCAACTCGATCCTGCGCCCGATCCATTACCCGCCGATCACCACCGATGACATCCCGAATGTGCGCGCTGGCGCGCATGGCGATATCAACTTCATCACCCTGCTGGTCGGTGCCAGTGCGGCCGGCCTGGAAGTGCAGTCGCATGAAGGCGAGTGGGTGCCGTTCACCTCGGACGCCGACACCATCGTGGTCAACATCGGCGACATGCTGCAGCGCCTGACCAACCATGTGTACCCGTCCACCATTCACCGCGTGGTCAATCCCCCGGGTGAGCTGGCACGCAAGCCGCGTTATTCGGTGCCGTTCTTCCTGCATCCGAACCCGGATTTCCTGATCGACGTGCTGCCTTCGTGCATCACTGCAGAGAATCCGAGCCGTTATCCGGAGGCGATCACCGCCCATGGCTTCCTGGAAGAGCGCCTGCGCGAGATCAAGCTGAAGTAAGCCTGCGCTGGCTCCAGCAGCTGTCGCAAAAACGCCGCCTCGGCCTTGGCCCGGCGGCGTTTTTGCATCTTGTCTTCCGTTGTCTGCAGTTTGTCCTGCCGATGTCCGCATATCGGCTATCCTTTGCCGATACTTTTTACCGGGGAGTTATGCCTGAATGCGCCAAAAAATCGTTGCTGGTAACTGGAAGCTGCATGGCAGCCGTCAATTCGCCACCGATCTGGTCGGGCAGGTGGCTGCTGGCCTGCCGCTGGCAGGTGTTCGCCTGGTGATCTTGCCGCCGCTGCCGTACCTGGGCGATCTGGTCGAGGATTTCGAGGGTACGGAGCTGCTGTTCGGCTCGCAGGATGTGAGCAGCAACGAGAAGGGCGCCTATACAGGGGAGGTTTCGGCCAGCATGCTGGTAGACGTCGGTGCCACTCATGGTCTGGTCGGCCACTCCGAGCGCCGCCAGTACCACAACGAAAGCAGTGAACTGGTTGCGCGCAAGTTCGTTGCCGCGATCAATGCAGGCCTGGTGCCAGTCTTATGTGTTGGTGAGACGCTGGAGCAGCGAGAGGCTGCGCAGACCGAGGCGGTGATCGCCTCGCAGCTGGCGCCGGTGCTGGATCTGGCCGGGGTCCAGGCCTTCGCCAAGGCAGTGGTGGCGTATGAGCCGATCTGGGCAATTGGCACCGGCCGAACTGCCTCGCCAGAGCAGGCGCAGGCCGTGCATGCGTTCATTCGTGGCGTAGTCGCCGAGCGCGATGCTAGAATTGCCGATTCGTTGTCGATCCTTTATGGCGGCAGCGTCAAGCCCGACAACGCAGCAGAGCTGTTTTCACAGCCTGACGTCGATGGCGGGCTGGTAGGTGGCGCTTCGCTGGTGGCGGCTGATTTTCTGGCCATCGCGAGGGCGGCCGCCAGTCGCTAACGGGTAATTGTCCGGGACGGATTTCAAAAATGCTGATGTTGATCCTCAATGTGGTCTATGTGCTGGTGGCGCTTGCGATGATCGCGCTGATCCTGATGCAGCGTGGCTCTGGTGCTGCCGCTGGTTCGGGTTTTGGTGCCGGTGCGTCGGGTACGGTGTTCGGTGCGCGTGGCGCGTCCAACTTCCTGTCCAAGAGCACCAAGTGGCTGGCCGTGGTGTTTTTCGGCATCAGCTTGTTCATGGCGTGGTATGCCAGCCACGGCTCGCGTCCGACGGACCAGGGCGTGGGCCTGATGAGTGCGGTTGAAGCGGCGGCTCCGGCTGCTGCGCCGGCGGCCCCGGCAGGTGAGTTGCAGGCCGTTCCGACAGCTCCGGCTGCCGCAGCGGTGGGTGAAGTGCCGCAGGCAACGGCTCCGGCGGAAAATATTCCCGCCAAGAGCGAAGAAAAGCCCGCTGAACCCGCACAGAAAGACTGAAGACGGTTACAATACGCGGCGCACTGCGAAGCAGCTGCGCTGACGTAAGCCCAGGTGGCGGAATTGGTAGACGCACTACCTTGAGGTGGTAGCGACTTAGGTCGTAGGGGTTCGAGTCCCCTCTTGGGCACCATTGTTTTATGCGGGTACACGGGTTGCAGCAGCTTCCCGTCGTGGCAAGTCCCGTTCATCCCCCATGCCTTGGCACCTGCAGGTGTCCCGGGCAGAGGCAAGAGAGAATCGCTGTGCTGGCCGAATATTTGCCGTCTCTGCTGTTTCTGATCGTCGCCACCGGCATCGGCGTTGCGCTGATGTTGATCGGTCGGTTCCTCGCTCCGCGTTCGCCGGACACCGAGAAACTCTCCGCCTACGAGTGTGGCTTCGAGGCGTTCGAGAACGCGCGCATGAAGTTCGATGTGCGCTACTACCTCATCGCCATCCAGTTCATCGTCTTTGACCTGGAAATCATCTTTATTGTGCCCTGGACCCAGGTGTTCATGGAGCTCGGCGCGCGTTCGCTGGTCACCATGGGCTTGTTCGTGGGCATGCTGTTCCTCGGCTTTATCTACGTGTGGAAGAAGGGAGCGCTGGAATGGGAGTGATCCAAACTCTCGACGGCCTGATGAACAACCCCGTCCCGGAAGGGCGGGTTGATGACATTCTGCGGCCTGAAGGCGATAACCCCCTGCTCGAGAAGGGCTATGTGACCACCAGCGTTGACGCGCTGTTGAACTGGGCACGTACCGGCTCGATGTGGCCCATGACTTTCGGTCTGGCCTGCTGCGCGGTGGAAATGATGCATGCCGGTGCGGCGCGTCTGGACCTTGATCGCTACGGTGTGGTGTTCCGTCCGTCGCCGCGACAGTCCGACGTGATGATCGTGGCCGGTACCCTGGTCAACAAGATGGCCCCGGCGCTGCGCAAGGTCTACGACCAGATGCCGGACCCGAAGTGGGTCATCTCGATGGGTAGCTGCGCCAACGGCGGCGGTTATTACCATTATTCCTATGCAGTGGTGCGTGGTTGCGATCGTGTGGTGCCGGTGGACGTTTACGTCCCTGGCTGCCCGCCGACCGCCGAGGCGCTGGTGTACGGCATTTTGCAGCTGCAGAAGAAGATCTGGCGTACCCAGACCATCGCACGCTGACCCCCTTTCAAATCAAGAGCACGCCAGCCCCCATGGCCCAGCAAGCACCTTCTCTCATCGATAAACTTCGCGCCCGTTTTGCCGGTGCGCAGGTTGTGGTGGTCGAACCGCGCGGCGAAGTAACGCTGGAAGTGGCTGTTGCCGATTGGCACGCAACCGCTCTGGCGCTGCGTGACGAATTCGGTTTCGAGCACGCCACCGATCTGTGCGGCGTCGATTACCTCGGTTACGGCAGCGACGAGTGGGATACCTCGGACGTTTCCTCGCATGGCTTCAGCCGCGGCGTGGAAGGCAATGGCGCAGGCCGTTTCGCCTGGGGTGAATTCCCCAGCCACGAGACCGCCGAAGGCGCTCAGCCGGACGCAATGCCCAAGCAGCGTTTCGCCGTGGTCTGCCAGTTGCGCTCCTACCAGCACAACCAGCTGCTGCGCATCCGTTGCTACGCCCCCAGCGAATCGCTGCCGGTGGTGGCCTCGCTGACCGACATTCACCCGGGCCTGAACTGGTTCGAGCGTGAAGCGTTCGACCTGTACGGCGTGATCTTCGAAGGCCACCCGGACCTGCGTCGCATCCTGACCGACTACGGTTTCGTGGGCCATCCGTTCCGCAAGGATTTCCCGCTGATCGGCAACGTCGAAGTGCGTTACGACGAAGAAAAGAAGCGCGTGGTCTACGAGCCGGTGACTTCGGTCGAGCCGCGCGTAGGCGTGCCGCGTGTTATCCGCGACGATGCCCGCTTCCAGACCGCTGAAGGCGAGCGCGCGCAGACGGAGGCAAGCAAGTGAGTGCGGACGTAAAGAAGGAATATCACCAGGCCTCGCAGGCCTTTGCGAGCAATCCTGCCGAAGCCAGGCAGGAGATCCGCAACTACACCATGAACTTCGGCCCGCAGCATCCGGCCGCACATGGTGTGCTGCGCCTGATCCTGGAAATGGACGGCGAGACCATCATGCGCGCCGATCCGCATATTGGTCTGCTGCACCGCGCGACCGAGAAGCTGGCCGAATCCAAGCCGTTCAACCAGTCGATCGGTTACATGGATCGCCTGGATTACTGCTCGATGATGTGCAACGAGCACGCCTATGTCCGCGCCATCGAAACCCTGGTGGGTATCGAAGTGCCGGAGCGTGCGCAGTACATCCGTACCATGTTCGACGAAGTCACCCGCGTCCTGAACCACTTGATGTGGCTGGGCTCCAACGCGCTCGATCTGGGTGCGATGGCGGTGATGCTGTACGCCTTCCGTGAGCGCGAAGAGCTGATGGACTGCTACGAAGCAGTCTCCGGCGCGCGCATGCACGCGGCGTACTACCGTCCGGGCGGCGTGTACCGCGATCTGCCGGACACCATGCCCAAGTACAAGGAATCGCGTTGGCACAAGGGCAATGCGCTGAAGCGTCTGAACGCTTCGCGCGAGGGCTCGCTGCTCGACTTCCTGGAGAACTTCACCAATGAGTTCCCGGGTCGCGTTGACGAATACGAAACCCTGCTGACCGACAACCGTATCTGGAAGCAGCGTACCGTCGGCATCGGCGTGATCACCCCGGAGCATGCAATGGCCTGGGGCATGACCGGCGTGATGCTGCGTGGTTCGGGTATTGCCTGGGATCTGCGCAAGAAGCAGCCGTACGCCAAGTACGAGGCGGTCGATTTCGACCTGCCGTTGGGCACCAAGGGCGACTGCTACGACCGTTACCTGGTGCGTATCGCAGAGATGCGCGAATCCAACCGCATCATCAAGCAGTGCGTGGCTTGGCTGAAGGCCAACCCGGGCCCGGTGATGGTCAAGAACTTCAAGGTTGCCCCGCCGGCTCGCGCCGAGATGAAGGACGACATGGAAGCGCTGATCCATCACTTCAAGCTGTTCAGTGAAGGCTATTGCGTGCCGGCCGGCGAAACCTATGCGGCGGTTGAAGCGCCCAAGGGCGAGTTCGGTTGCTACCTGGTTTCCGACGGTGCCAACAAGCCGTTCCGCGCCCACCTGCGCGCGCCGGGCTTCGCCCACCTGTCCTCGATCGACTCGGTCGTGCGCGGCCACATGCTGGCCGACGTGGTGGCAATGATCGGCACCTACGACCTCGTGTTCGGCGAGGTTGACCGGTAATGCCGGGCAATCACACATCGTCCGTTGCCTGCGCGGTTCTGCCGCCGCAGGCATCGGTTTTTCAGCTTTTGGTATTCGTTGAGGTCGGCCGATGAAGGCGACGGGTAATTTCGAGGCGGCGCGCAACGTCGACCCGATGGTGGTGCTGAGCGACAAGACGCGCGCTCACATCGATCACTGGCTGTCCAAGTTCCCGCCGGATCGCAAGCGTTCGGCGGTGCTGCAGGGTCTGCATGCCGCACAGGAGCAGAACCAGGGCTGGCTGAGCGACGAGCTGATCGCCGGCGTGGCCAAGTACCTGGACCTGCCGTTCGTGTGGGCGTACGAAGTTGCAACCTTCTACTCGATGTTCGAGACCGAGAAGGTTGGCCGCAACAACGTCGCCATCTGCACCAACGTCAGCTGCTGGCTCAATGGCGCTGACGACATCGTCCGCCATTGCGAGAAGAAGCTGGGCATCAAGCACGGTGAATCGACCGCTGACGGCCGCGTCTACCTCAAGAAAGAGGAAGAGTGTCTGGCTGGCTGCGCCGGTGCGCCGATGATGGTCATCAACGGCCATTACCACGAGCGCCTGACGCTGGACCAGGTCGACGCGCTGCTGGACGGGCTGGAGTAAGGCATGGCACACCACGAATCCAAGGGCCCGGTTGGACCGGCGCCGCTTCCGCACAACGTGGTCTACACCACGCTGCATTACGACACCCCGTGGTCGTACGAAAGCTATCTGAAGACCGGTGGCTACGCCGCGCTGCGCAAGATCCTCGAAGAGAAGATCCCGCCGGCCGACGTCATCGAGATGGTCAAGCAGTCCGGCCTGCGTGGCCGTGGCGGTGCAGGCTTCCCGACCGGCTTGAAGTGGTCCTTCATGCCCAAGGGTGATGTGCAGAAGTACATCCTCTGCAACTCGGATGAATCCGAGCCGGGCACCTGCAAGGACCGCGACATCCTGCGTTACAACCCGCATTCGGTCGTGGAAGGCATGGCGATTGCCTGCTACGCCACCGGCTCGACCGCGGCGTACAACTACCTGCGTGGTGAGTTCCACCACGAGCCGTTCGAGCATTTCGAGCAGGCCCTGGCCGATGCCTACAAGCACGGCTGGCTGGGCAAGAACGTGCTGGGCAGCGGTTGCGACATCGACATCTATGGCGCACTCGGCGCTGGCGCCTACATCTGCGGCGAAGAAACCGCACTGATGGAGTCGCTGGAAGGCAAGAAGGGCCAGCCGCGTTACAAGCCGCCGTTCCCGGCCAACTTCGGCCTGTACGGCAAGCCGACGACCATCAACAACACCGAGACCTATGCCTCGGTGCCGGCGATCATCCGCAACGGCGCGGAGTGGTTCAAGAATCTGAGCCTGACCAACAACGGTGGCCCGAAGTGCTTCTCGGTCTCCGGTTGCGTCGCCGTAGGCGGCAACTTCGAAGTGCCGCTGGGCACCACCTTCGACGACTTGCTGGCGATGGCCGGTGGTCTGCGTCCGGGCCGCACCCTGAAGGGCGCAATCCCGGGCGGCGTGTCGATGCCGGTGCTGACCGCTGCGGAGCTCAAGGGTCTGCCTATGGACTACGACACCATCCGTGCACTGGGCTCTGGCCTGGGTTCGGGTGCCATCGTGGTGCTGGATGACAGCGTCTGCTGCGTCAAGTTTGCCTGCCGCATCAGCCAGTTCTTCCACAAGGAATCCTGTGGCCAGTGCACCCCGTGCCGTGAAGGCACCGGCTGGATGCACCGCGTGCTGGAGCGCATCGTCGCCGGCCAGGCCACGATGGAAGACCTGCATCAGCTGAAGACGGTTGCCGGCCAGATTGAAGGCCACACCATCTGTGCGTTCGGTGAGGCGGCAGCGTGGCCGATTCAAGGCTTCCTGCGCCAGTTCTGGAACGAATTCGAGTACTACATCGTCAACGGTCATTCGATGGTTGACGGCAAGAAGGTGGAGACTGCTGCCGCATGAGCGCGCAACCGGTAAATCCCAACGTACCGCCGGATCACGTGACCATCGATATCGATGGTCAGTCCCTGGTCGTACCCAAGGGTTCGATGATCATCCAGGCCGCCGACAAGGCTGGCATTCCGATTCCGCGCTTCTGCTACCACGAGAAGCTGCCGATCGCCGCAAACTGCCGCATGTGTCTGGTCGACGTTGAAAAGTCGCCCAAGCCGTCGCCGGCCTGCGCAACCCCGGTCATGGATGGCATGAAGATCCAGACCCGCAACGAAAAGGCGCTCAAGTACCAGCGTTCGGTGATGGAGTTCCTGCTCATCAACCACCCGCTGGACTGCCCGATCTGCGATCAGGGCGGCGAGTGCGAACTGCAGGACGTGTCGTTGGGTTATGGCCGCTCGGTCAGTCGCTTCAACGAGCGCAAGCGCGTCGTGGTCGACGAGGACATGGGGCCGCTGGTCGCCACCGAGATGACCCGCTGCATCCAGTGCACCCGCTGCGTGCGCTTCACCGCTGAAGTCGCTGGCACCTACGAGCTGGGTGGCATGTCGCGTGGTGAAAACCTGCAGATCGGCACCTACGACGGCAAGCCGTTGACCACCGAGCTGTCCGGCAACGTCATCGACGTGTGCCCGGTCGGCGCGCTGACCAACAAGGTGTTCCAGTTCAAGGCACGTCCGTGGGAACTGACCGCACGCGAATCGCTGGGTTACCACGACGCGATGGGCTCGAACCTGTTCCTGCACACCCGTCGCGGCGAAGTGCTGCGCGCGGTGCCGCGTGACAACGAGCTGGTCAACGAGTGCTGGCTGTCCGATCGCGATCGTTATTCGCACCAGGGCCTGTATGCGGCCGACCGCGCGGTCAAGCCGCTGCAGAAGGTCAATGGCGAGTGGAAGGAAGTGAGCTGGGCCGAAGGTCTGGCCGCTGCCCGCGAAATCTTCGAAGCCAACCGTGGCGACGAGCTCGGCGTGCTGGTGCACCCGGCGACCTCGAACGAGGAGGGCGCATTGCTGGCCCGCCTGGCCGCTGGCCTGGGTTCGAACAATATCGACCACCGCATCAACAACCGCGACTTCTCCGATGCGCCGGTTGCCGAAGCGTTCGGCATGTCGCTGGCTGACATCGAGCACGCTGATCAGATCGTTGTGCTGGGTAGCAATATCCGCCACGAACTGCCGCTGCTGCACGCTCGCCTGCGCAAGGCGCAGACCAGCAACGGCGCCAAGATCCATTCGATCAACCCGGTTGATTTCGACTTCGCGTTCAAACTGGCTGGCAAGCACATCGTTGCACCGTCGCGCTTCGTCGAAACGCTGGGCAAAGCGCAGCTGGTCGACGCGGTGAAGGGTGGCAACAACACCGTCATCATCGTCGGTGCGATTGCCGAGAATCACCCGCAGGCCGCTGCCATCCGTGCCGCTGCCAGTGCGTTTGCCGCTGCAACCGGCGCCAAGCTGTGCCGCATCCCGCAGGGTGCGAATGCCGTGGGTCTGGCCCAGGCTGGCGTGCTGCCGGCCGGCAAGGACGTCAATGCAATGCTGGCGCAGCCGCGCAAGGCCTATGCCCTGTACGGCATCGAGCCGGGCCTGGACTTCGCTGATACCGCTGCTGCCCGCAAGGCACTTGCCGGTGCCAAGGTCGTGGCCTTCAGCCATTTCGCCTGCACCTCGACCCGCGATGTGGCCGATGTGATCCTGCCGATCGGCGCGCTGCCGGAAATCGACGCGACGCTGACCAATCTGGACGGTCGCGAGCAGAACGCCCGCGCCGGTGGCAAGCTGCAAGGCGAGGCCCGCGAGGGCTGGCGCGTGCTGCGTGCGCTGGGTGGTGACATGCAGTTGGCCGGTTTCGGTTTCACCGATCTGGCAGGCCTGCGTGCCGGTCTGCAGCCGGTCACGGTCAAGGTTGCCGCTTCGGCGCAGCCGCAGCTGGCAGGCGAGGGCTTTGAAGTGGCTTCGACCCCGGCGATCTACCGCACCGATGCCGTCGTGCGTCGTGCGCAGGCGCTGCAGTCGCATCCGCTCAACAACGATCCGCGCATTGTGCTCAATGCCGAAGACGCCGCGCGTCTGCAGCTGAGCGAAGGCCAGATGGCCAAGGTCGGTACCGACGCTGGTCGCGCCACGCTGTCGGTTGTGGTCGACGCGCGCGTCGCCGCCGGTACGGTGTGGATTGAATCGGGCCACGGTGCAACCGCGCCGCTGGGTGCCGCTCGGGTAACGGTGGTGGCTGCATGAACGAGTTGCTGTTAAACGCGATCGAGCCCTTGTTCCAGTGGTTCATGTCGCTGGGTGACATCGGCATCGTGCTGTGGACGGTGATCAAGATCCTCTTGATCGCCATGCCGGTGATCATTTCGGTTGCCTTCTACGTGTTGTGGGAGCGCAAGCTGATCGGTTGGATGCACGTCCGCCACGGGCCGATGTACGTCGGCCTCGGTGGCCTGCTGCAGGCTTTCGCCGACGTCACCAAGTTGTTGTTCAAGGAAATCATTGCTCCGGCCAGCGCACACAAGGCGATGTACATCATCGCACCGCTGATCGTGCTGGCACCGTCGTTCGCGGCGTGGGCAGTGGTTCCGTTCGACTACAAGCTGGTGCTGTCCAACGCCAACGTTGGTCTGCTGTACCTGCTGGCGATGACCTCGCTGGGCGTGTACGGCGTGATCCTCGCCGGTTGGGCCTCCAACTCCAAGTACGCCTTCCTTGGTGCGATGCGTTCGGCCGCACAGGTGGTCAGCTACGAAATCGCCATGGGCTTCGCCCTGGTCGGCGTGATGATCGCCGCCGGCAGCTTGAACCTGACCGACATCGTGCTGGCGCAGAAGGGCAATTCGGGCCTGTTCGACTGGTTCCTGCTGCCGCTGTTCCCGCTGTTCGTCGTGTACTGGGTCTCCGGCGTTGCCGAAACCAATCGCGCGCCGTTCGACGTGGTGGAAGGTGAGTCGGAAATCGTTGCCGGTCACATGGTTGAGTACTCCGGCGGTGCGTTCGCACTGTTCTTCCTGGCCGAGTACGCCAACATGATCCTGGTCAGCTTCCTGATCTCGATCTTCTTCCTCGGTGGCTGGCTGAGCCCGCTCCAGGGTTGGATCACGGCCGACATCTCGCCGTGGATCAACTGGATCTGGACCGGCGGTTGGCCGTGGCTGCTGCTCAAGGTGCTGTTCTTCGCCAGTGCGTACATCTGGTTCCGTGCCAGCTTCCCGCGCTTCCGTTATGACCAGATCATGCGTCTGGGCTGGAAGGTGTTCATCCCGCTGACCATTTTCTGGATCGCGGTGACGGCACTGATGGTGTTCTACGGCGTGATCCAGAAGGGCGTTTGATTCATGAATAAGATCACCCACTATTTCAAAAGCCTGCTGCTCCTGGAGTTGCTCGGCGGCTTGTGGCTGACGCTGAAATACGCGTTCAAGCCCAAGTACACCGTGATGTACCCGATGGAGAAGTTCCCGCAGTCGCCGCGTTTCCGTGGCCTGCACGCCCTGCGCCGTTATCCCAACGGTGAAGAGCGTTGCATCGCCTGCAAACTGTGCGAGGCGGTGTGCCCGGCACTGGCGATCACCATCGACTCGGCCAAGCGCGAAGACGGCACCCGCCGTACCACGCGTTACGAAATCGATCTGTTCAAGTGCATCTTCTGCGGCTTCTGCGAAGAAAGCTGCCCGGTGGACTCGATCGTCGAGACCCACATTCTCGAGTACCACTTCGAGAAGCGTGGCGAGAACATCATCACCAAGCCGCAGCTGCTGGCAATTGGCGACCGGCTTGAAGCCGAAATCGCCGAGCGCCGCGCCGCCGACGCCGCCTTCCGCTGAGGTCTTGAGATGGATTGGGTAAATATTGCTTTCTGGTTCTTCTCCATCATTGCCGGCATTTCCGCGGCAGCGGTGATCAGCGTGCGCAACCCGGTGTACGCCGTGTTGTGCTTGATCCTGACGTTCTTCTCCATTGCCTGCGTCTGGCTGCTGGTGGGGGCCGAGTTCCTCGGCGTCACCCTGGTGCTGGTCTACGTTGGCGCGGTGATGGTGTTGTTCCTGTTCGTGGTGATGATGCTGGACATCGACACCACCAACCTGCGTGAAGGCTGGGTGCGTTACTTGCCGGTCGGCCTGGTGGTCGCGGTGGTGATGCTGGTGCAGATGCTGACCCTTATCGGCGTCAAGGCACGTACCGCGCCGTTCCCGGTGGACAACGCCGCTGCGGTGGCTGCCGATACGTCCAACATCACCTGGCTGGCGCGCAGCCTGTTCACTGAATACCTGCTGCCGTTCGAGTTCGCTGCCGTGATCCTGACCGTCGCCGTGGTGGCAGCCGTGATGCTGACCCTGCGCCGCCGCGAAGGCCTGAAGACGCAGAACCCGACCGAGCAGACCATGACCAAGGCAAAAGACCGCCTGCGCATGGTCAAGATGGCCGCCGAAAAGCCGGTGGTGCAGGTCGATACGCAACATGACGGTGGCGAGGAGGCCAAGCCATGATTTCTCTGGGCCATATGCTCGCGCTGGGCGCGGTGATGTTCTGCATCAGCGTTGCCGGCATCTTCCTCAACCGCAAGAACATCATCGTGCTGTTGATGTCGATCGAACTGATGCTGTTGTCGGTGAACATCAACTTCATCGCCTTCTCGCGTGAGCTGGGCGACACCGCCGGTCAGCTGTTCGTGTTCTTCATCCTGACCG
Organism: Stenotrophomonas sp. STEN035; assembly: GCF_056759935.1. Taxonomy (NCBI): domain Bacteria; kingdom Pseudomonadati; phylum Pseudomonadota; class Gammaproteobacteria; order Lysobacterales; family Lysobacteraceae; genus Stenotrophomonas; species Stenotrophomonas sp. STEN035. The sequence continues at coordinate 77,520 of NZ_JBRRDY010000018.1, read as the reverse complement.
TGGCCGCGGCCGAAGCTGCAATCGGCCTCGCGATCCTGGTGACCTTGTTCCGTACTCGCCACACCATCAACGTGGGCGAAGTCGATTCGCTGAAGGGCTGATCCGAAGATGGAAATCACTCTCTCCAAGAGTCTGTTGATTGCAGTGGTGCTTGCACCGCTGTTCGGCAGCATCATCGCCGGCCTGTTCGGTCGTCAGGTGGGGCGCAAGGGCGCCCAGTACATCACCATCCTGGGCGTGGCCATCAGCTGCGGCCTGTCGGCTTACATCTTCTCCCAGCTGTTGTGGGGCGGGGCGCAGCCGTACAACCAGAACGTCTACACCTTCTTTGAAGTCGGCCAGTACGCGGCCCACGTCGGTTTCATGATCGACCGTTTGACCGCGATGATGATGGTAGTGGTGACCTTCGTGTCGCTGCTGGTCCACATCTACTCGATCGGCTACATGTCCGAGGACGACGGCTACCAGCGTTTCTTCAGCTACATCTCGCTGTTCACCTTCTCGATGCTCACCCTGGTGATGAGCAACAACTTCCTGCAGCTGTTCTTCGGCTGGGAAGCGGTGGGCCTGGTGTCGTACCTGTTGATCGGTTTCTACTTCAAGAAGCCCACGGCCATCTTCGCCAACATGAAGGCGTTCCTGGTCAATCGCGTCGGTGACTTCGGTTTCCTGCTCGGCATCGCCGGCATCCTGTGGGCCTTCGGTTCGCTGGACTACGCCACCGTGTTTGCCAATGCCAGCACCGTGCTGGGCACCGAGACCACCGGTCACGCCATGGTGCAGCTGATCGGCGACAACCAGTGGAGCGTGGCGACCATCATCTGCATCTGCCTGTTCATCGGTGCGATGGGCAAGTCCGCCCAGGTGCCGCTGCACGTGTGGCTGCCGGACTCGATGGAAGGCCCGACCCCGATCTCGGCACTGATCCACGCCGCAACCATGGTCACTGCGGGTATCTTCATGGTGACCCGCATGTCGCCGCTGTTCGAGCTGTCGCAGACCGCGCTGGACTTCATCCTGTTCATCGGTGCTACCACCGCGTTCTTCACCGGCCTGATCGGCATCGTGCAGACCGACATCAAGCGCGTGGTTGCGTACTCGACCTTGTCGCAGCTGGGCTACATGACGGTTGCACTGGGCGTGTCGGCCTACTCGGGCGCCGTGTTCCACCTGATGACCCACGCCTTCTTCAAGGCGCTGCTGTTCCTCGGTGCCGGCTCGGTGATCATGGGCATGCACCATGAGCAGAACATGATGAAGATGGGCGGGCTGCGCAAATACATGCCGATCACCCACATCACCATGTGGATCGGTACGCTGGCGCTGGTGGGTACCCCGTTCTTCGCCGGTTTCTACTCGAAGGACACCATCATCGAAGCTGCCGCGATGCACGCGCACGCTGCCGATGCCGGCTGGGTTGCCCTGTACGGCTACTGGGCGGTGCTGGGTGGCGTGATCGTCACCAGCTTCTACAGCTTCCGTCTGCTGTTCCTGACCTTCTTCGGCAAGGAACGCTTCCGCGACGCGCATGATGATCACCACGCTGATCATGGCCACGGCCACGATGACCATCACGGTCATGGTGCGCACGTGCCGCATGAGTCGCCGTTGGTGGTGACGATCCCGCTGGTTCTGCTTGCCATCCCGTCCATCCTCATCGGCTTCTTCACCATCGGCCCGATGCTGTTTGGTACCGGCTGGGACGGCCATGCCGCCGCCGCCGGTATTCCCGGCCAGACCATGTCGTTCTTCACTGGCATCGTCGACTTCTACGACCCGGCACGTGACACCATTGCCGAAGTGGGCAAGGAGTTCTGGCACGGTTCCGTGGCCTATGCGGTACACGGCATGCAGATGCCGGCGTTCTGGCTGACGGTTGCAGGTTTCGCGTTGGCCTGGGTGTTCTACATCTGGAAGCCGGAACTGGCAGGACAAGCTCGCAAGACCCTGGCACCGGTGGTTTCGGTGCTGGAAAACAAGTACGGCTTCGACAAGCTCTGGATCGACGGCTTTGCCGGCGGTGGTGTGCAGCTCGGCAAGGCCGCCCGTGCCGTTGATAGCACGGTCGTCGATGGGGTGATGGTCAATGGCTCGGCGCGTCTGGTCGACCTGGCTGCCAACCTGTTGCGCCGCACCCAATCCGGTTTCCTCTACCACTACGCGTTCGCGATGATCATCGGCCTGATTGCCCTGTTGGGCGTGCTGATGCATTTCTGGCGTTGACCTGTACGGAATAGAAGACGTGTCGAACTGGCCTCTACTTAGTATTCTCATTTGGCTGCCGATCATCGGCGGTGCATTGATCCTGGCTCTGCGCAACGCCCAGGCCGCCCGTTGGGCGTCTCTGGCGGTAGCACTGCTCACTTTCCTGCTCAGCCTCGGTCTGCTCAGCGGTTACGACCGCGCCGCTGCCGATGTGATGCAGTTCGTCGAACAGCATCCCTGGATCCCGGCGTTCGACATCGGCTACAACCTGGCCGTCGACGGTATCGCCATCGCCCTGATCCTGCTGACCACGCTGATCGGCGTGTTGGCACTGATCGGTGCCTGGGGCGTGGTCGACAAGCGCGTCAACCAGTACGTGGCCGCCTTCCTGATCCTGGAAGGCGTGACGGTCGGCATTTTCGCCGCCACCGACGCGATGCTGTTCTACGTGTTCTTCGAAGCCATGCTGATCCCGATGTTCCTGATCATCGGCGTCTGGGGCGGTCCGCGTCGTATCTACGCGGCGATGAAGTTCTTCCTGTACACCTTCCTCGGCTCGGTGCTGATGCTGGTGGCACTGATCTATCTGTACCTGAAGGGCGGCAGCTTCCAGCTGGTTGACCTGTATCAGCTGCAGCTGTCCGGCAAGGAGCAGACGTGGATATTCTTCGCCTTCCTGATCGCCTTCGCGGTCAAGGTGCCGATGTTCCCGGTGCACACCTGGCTGCCGGACGCGCACGTTGAAGCGCCGACCGCCGGTTCGGTGATCCTGGCCGCGATCGCACTGAAGATCGGTGGCTACGGCTTCCTGCGCTTCAACCTGCCGATCGTCCCCGATGCCAGCCACGAGTGGGCATGGCTGGTGATCGCGCTGTCGCTGGTGGCGGTGATCTACGTTGGCCTGGTGGCGATGGTGCAGGACGACATGAAGAAGCTGATTGCTTATTCGTCGGTCGCGCACATGGGTTTCGTCACCCTGGGTACGTTCATTGCGCTGTGGCTGGTTCGTGACGCCGGTAGCGCCGATGCAGCCCGCCTGGGCCTGCAGGGCGCCATGGTGCAGATGATCTCGCACGGCTTTGTGTCCGGCGCGATGTTCTCCTGCGTGGGCGTGCTGTATGACCGCATGCACAGCCGCCGCATCGCCGATTACGGCGGCGTGGTCAATGTGATGCCATGGTTCGCAGCGTTCGCACTGCTGTTCTTCATGGCCAACTCCGGCCTGCCGGGTACCAGCGGCTTCGTTGGTGAGTTCATGATCGTGCTGGCTGCATTCCAGTGGAACCCGCTGGTTGCCTTGGGCGCCGCGACCACGCTGATCATCAGTGCTGCTTATTCGCTGTGGCTGTACAAGCGCGTGTTCTTCGGTGAAGTGGGTAACGCCCACGTCGCCGAGCTGAAGGACATGAATGGTCGCGAGTGGCTGGTAATGACCGTGTTTGCGGTCGGTACGCTGGTGCTGGGCTTCTATCCCAAGCCGCTGACCGATCTGATGGAGCCCTCCATCGCCCATCTGGCGATGCAGATCGCTTCAAGCAAGCTGCTGTAAGCGGCTCGTCGAGAGTATTGATTCCAGGATTTGATGATGACCACGCCGACGCCTTTGCCGTTGACCATGACCGACCTGCTGCCGTTGCTGCCCGAACTGGTAGTGATTGGCGGTGCCTTTGCCCTGCTGATCCTTGATCTGTTCATCAGCACCAAGCACAAGGTCTGGACCCACTTCATTTCGGTGGCGATCCTCGCTGTCGCCTTCATCATGCTGTTGAACGGCGTGGGCGGGCAGGGCGAGGTATTCCACGGGATGTTCATCCGTGACAACGCTGCCGACGTCATGAAGACCGTGGTGGTGCTGGTCAGTGGCCTGAGCCTGATCTACGGTTGGAGCTACCTGCGCGAGCGCAATCTGTACCAGGGCGAGATCCCGGTACTGATCCTGTTCGCCACCGCCGGCATGATGATCCTGGTCTCGGCCGGCAGTCTGCTGATGGTCTACCTGGGCCTGGAACTGCTGGCACTGTGTTCCTACGCGCTGGTTGCCAGCAACCGTGAGAACAAGCTCGCGGCCGAAGCCGGCATGAAGTACATCGTGCTGGGTTCGTTGGCGTCGGGCCTGCTGCTGTACGGCATGTCGCTGATCTATGGCGCCACCGGCTCGCTGCACCTGGACGTGATCCACGCTTCCATCGCCCATTCCGATGAGCGCCTGCTGCTGTTGACCGGTGCGGTGTTCATGGTTGCCGGCGTTGCCTTCAAGCTGGGCGCGGCACCGTTCCATATGTGGCTGCCCGACGTTTACCAGGGTGCTCCGGCACCGATCGCGCTGTTCATCAGCTCGGCACCGAAGTTGGCTGCATTCGGCATGGCCTACCGCCTGCTGGAAATGGGCGTTGGCCCGCTGTCGACCGAGCTGCAGTACGTGCTGGCCGGCCTGGCTGCGCTGTCGCTGGTCATCGGTAACCTGATGGCCATCGCCCAGACCAACCTGAAGCGCATGCTGGCGTACTCGACGGTGTCGCACATCGGCTTCCTGTTGATGGGTATTGCCGGTGGCGGCGAGGCAGGTTATTCGGCGGCGCTGTTCTACGCCATTGCCTACGCCATCATGTCTACTGCCGCATTCGGCGCGATCATCGCCATGTCGCGTGCAGGTTTTGAGGCCGAGAACATCGAAGACTTCAAGGGCCTGAACGCACGCAGCCCGTGGATGGCAGGCTTGGTCTTGTGCATCATGGCGTCGCTGGCCGGTATCCCGCCGTTCCTGGGCTTCTGGACCAAGCTGTCGGTGCTGAGCGCGGCCGTCAATGGTGGCCTGCTGTGGCTGGCAATGGTTGGCGTGTTGTGTGCGGTGATTGGTTGCTTCTACTACCTGCGCGTCATCAAGGTCATGTACTTTGATGAGCCGGTAGGTGAACCGCTGCCGCGCAACAATGACCGCATCCTGGGTATCGTGCTGGGTGTGAATTCCGTGCTGCTGCTGTTCCTGCCGCTTGGTTTGGGCCCGATCATGGAGTGGATGCGCAATTCTTTTGCACATTTGTAATAAAAAACGTTACAAATCTGCGCGAAGTGTGTATTATTCATCTCCTGAGTTGACGACCTCACCGCCTCGCGGAAAGGTCGGAATCACCTGATAAGTGGTTCAGCCGGAAGGGTTTTTCCGGGTTTCTCTAGCGACTAGAGAGAAACGCGAAGTAAATAAGTCTTGCATTATCGGCTTGGTTACTTCATAATTCCGCTTCTGATGCGGGGTGGAGCAGTCTGGCAGCTCGTCGGGCTCATAACCCGAAGGTCGCAGGTTCAAATCCTGCCCCCGCTACCAGCTTCGGTCTTTGCAACACGATGTGTTGATGAGGCAAAAGTTGGGCTCGCAAGAACGGCTGCTTCCGTTCTTGCAACCGGGATCCGGTCATCGGATCCAAACGGACAAAGGGCCCATGTGGGCCCTTTGCTGTTTCTGGAAATCAGAAACCCCGGTTGGGTGACAACCGTTCTCTAACTTACGAATCAAGGCTGGCTGTGAGCGACAAGGCTACTGAAATCGCGAATCTGCTGGGCCCCACCGTGCAGGCGTTGGGGCTCGAGTTGCTTGGCGCCGAATATCTGCCGGCCCCGGGCGGCGCTACGTTGCGCCTGTATATCGACGTGCCGCTGGCTGAGCAGCCTGAGCGCATGGTCAACGTTGAGGACTGCGAGCGGGTGAGCCGCGAGGTATCCGCGCAGTTGGACGTCGAGGACCCGATCAGCGGCAATTACACGCTGGAAGTGTCTTCGCCGGGCGTGGACCGTCCGCTGTTCTCGCTGGAGCAGTTCGAGCGCGCCATTGGTGAATCCGCCAAGGTCGGCCTGAAGCTGCCGCAGGAAAACCGCCGTCGCCTGCAAGGCGAGATCGCCGCGGTTGACCAGGAGCAGGGCACGGTGACTTTTGTCGTCGACAACAAGCCGTTCGTGGCTTCGTTCGACAACATCGACAAGGCACGCATCATTCCGGACTGGGCCGCTTTGGGCCTGGCACCGACCAAACCGACGGGTCCGGCCCCCAAGCAGGGCAAGACCAAGAATAATTCCAATAACGAAACGGCGGCCAAAAAGCCGCGCGCGGAGTGAGCCGATGAGCAAGGAACTTTTGCTGGTAGTTGACGCAGTCGCCAACGAGAAGGGCGTGCCGCGTGAAGTCATTTTTGACGCGATCGAGGCCGCACTGGCTTCTGCCGCGAAGAAGCGTTATGCCGAGGAAGAAGTCCTGGCGCGCGTTTCGATCAACCACAAGGACGGCACCTACGAAACTTTCCGTCGCTGGGAAGTGGTCGCTGATGACGTCGTGATGGAGTCGCCGGACCGTCAGATCCGTTTGATGGACGCTATCGATGAAGCCGACGGCGTTGAAGTCGGCGACTACATCGAAGAGCAGATTGAAAACCCCGATTTCGGCCGTATCGCAGCGCAGGCTGCCAAGCAGGTCATCGTCCAGCGTGTGCGCGAAGCCGAGCGCCAGCAGGTGGTGGATGCATGGAAGGACCGTGTTGGCGAACTGGTCACCGGTGTGGTCAAGCGCGCTGAGCGCGGCAACATCTATGTCGATCTGGGCGGCAATGCCGAAGCCTTCATTCCGAAGGACAAGGGCATCCCGCGTGACGTGCTGCGTGCCGGCGACCGCGTGCGCGGTTACCTGGCTGAAGTGCGTTCGGAGCCGCGTGGCCCGCAGCTGTTCATCAGCCGTGCTGCCCCGGAATTCATGATCGAGCTGTTCAAGCTGGAAGTGCCGGAAGTCGGCCAGGGCCTGGTTGAGATCAAGGCCTGTGCACGTGACCCGGGCGACCGCGCCAAGATCGCCGTGCTGGCCCATGACAGCCGCACCGATCCGATCGGCGCCTGCATCGGCATGCGCGGTTCGCGCGTGCAGGCGGTGTCCAACGAGCTCAATGGTGAGCGCGTGGATATCGTGCTGTGGAATGAAAACCCGGCCAACTTCGTCATCAACGCGATGGCACCGGCTGAAGTGCAGTCGATCATCGTTGACGAAGAAAAGCATTCGATGGACCTGGCCGTCGCGGAAGATCGCCTGGCCCAGGCGATCGGCAAGGGCGGCCAGAACGTGCGTCTGGCCAGCCGCCTGACCGGTTGGCAGCTGAACGTGATGACCCAGGACCAGGTGACCGCCAAGTCGGAAGCCGAACAGGGCGTCGCCCGTCAGTTGTTCATGGACAAGCTGGAAGTGGACGAAGAAATCGCCGGCATCCTGGTGTCCGAAGGTTTTGGTACGGTGGAAGAAATTGCCTACGTGCCGGTTGGTGAGTTGCTGGCAGTGGAAGGCTTCGACGAAGATATCGTTGAGGAACTTCGTGCCCGCGCCCGCGATGCGCTGCTCAATGAAGCGCTGGCGGTGGAAGAGGGTGCTGACGGCGGTGTGCCGGCAGCAGATCTGCTGGCACTGAAGGGCATGGATGAGGCCACTGCGTACGCGCTGGCTGGCCACGGCGTGCGCACAAGTGAGGATCTGTCGGATCTGGCTGCCGACGAGGTTCTGGAGTTCGGCATCGAGGGCATGGATCTGGAGCGCGCCGCGGCGTTGGTCCTGGCAGCCCGCGCCGAGGAGATCGCCCGCCTGGAGCGCGGCGAATGAGCCAGCGATGAACAGTGCCCTGAGCCGCTCAGGGCGTAGACTCCGCGCTGCCTTCGTTCGTGACGAGGGGGCGCAAACAAGATCATAGGATCCGAATGTCGCAGCAAACCACCATCCGCAAGCTCGCCGAACTGGTCAACACGCCGGTCGAGAAACTGCTTGAACAGCTGTCCCAGGCCGGGATGAAGTTCAGCGGTCCCGACCAGGTCGTGACCAGTACCGAGAAAGTGAAGCTGCTTGGCTTCCTCCGCCGTTCGCATGGCAAGGAAGAGCAGCCGGTCGAAGACGCCGAAGCCGCAGCCAAGAAGATCACCCTGAATCGCCGCAAGCATCAGGAAGTGACCGTCAACGCTGGCCGCAGCAAGACCACCGTCAATGTGGAAGTACGCCAGAAGCGCACCTACACCAAGCCGGAAGGTGGCAAGCCTGCGATGACGCCGGACGAAGAGCGCGCCGACATCCTGCGCAAGCTCGAAGAATCGCGTCAGCGCAATCTCGACGAGCAGCGCATGCTGGCCGAGAAGGACCGCGCCCGCGACGAAGGCATTGCAGCCAAGAAGGCCGCCGAGGAAGCCGAAGCCGCACGCATCGAGGCCGAGAAGGTCGCTGCTGAAGCGGCTGCCAAGGCTGCTGCTGCAAAGCCGGCACCTGAAGTCGAAGCGCCGGCGCCGCGCGCCGCGCGTCCGGCCGCAGCTGCGCCGGCCCGTGCACCGGCCCGCGAAGAGCGTGGCAACAACGCAAACGCCAATGCCAACGCAAAGCCGGGCAAGCGCAATGAAGGTGGTGATGGCAACCGTTTCGGCGGCCAGCTGCACCTGTCGGCGTCTGACCGTGCCCGTCGTGGCAACAGCAACAACAACAATTCGCGCGGCCGTCCGGGTGCGCGTGCACCGCAGGGTCGCCGTGGCAACGATGCATCGCGTAGCGGTGGCGGCAGCCATGCCTTCGAACGTCCGACCGCACCGGTGGTGCGTGAAGTCGCCGTTGGCGACACCATCACCGTAGCCGATCTGGCGCAGAAGCTCGCGCTCAAGGGCGGCGAGGTGGTGAAGGCGCTGTTCAAGATGGGCGTGATGGCTACCATCACCCAGACCATCGACCATGACACCGCCGCACTGGTTGTCGAAGAGCTCGGCCACAACGTGGTGCGCGCCAACGCCAATGACGCCGAAGACGCACTGCTGGCCATCACTGGCGCCGATGAGCGCGTAGCCGTGCCGCGTGCACCGGTCGTGACCATCATGGGCCACGTCGATCACGGCAAGACCTCGCTGCTGGATTACATGCGCCGCACCAAGGTTGCCAACGGCGAAGCCGGTGGTATCACCCAGCACATCGGTGCTTACCACGTGACCACGCCGAAGGGTGTGATCAGCTTCCTTGATACTCCGGGCCATGCCGCGTTCACCTCGATGCGTGCCCGTGGTGCGCAGCTGACCGACATCGTGGTTGTGGTGGTTGCCGCCGACGATGGCGTGATGCCGCAGACCAAGGAAGCCATCCAGCACGCTCGCGCCGCAAACGCGCCGATCGTGGTGGCAATCAACAAGATCGACAAGGCGTCGGCTGACCCGATGCGCGTCAAGAACGAGCTGCTTGCTGAGCAGGTCGTGGCCGAAGACTTCGGTGGTGACGTGCAGATGGTGGAAATCTCGGCCAAGACCGGTCTGGGTATCGACGACCTGCTGGACGCGATTTCGCTGCAGGCCGAAGTGCTGGAGCTGAAGGCCGTGGCCGACGGCCGCGCCAACGGCGTGGTCATCGAATCCTCGCTGGACAAGGGCCGTGGCCCGATCGCGACGGTGCTGGTGCAACAGGGTCTGCTGAAGAAGGGCGACTACCTGGTGTGCGGTATCCAGTACGGCCGCGTGCGTGCACTGTTCGACGAAACCGGTGCCCAGGTCTCCGAGGCGGGTCCGTCGATTCCGGTGCAGGTGCTGGGTCTGTCGGGCGTGCCGGAAGCCGGTGATGACTTCGTCGTGGTTGAAGACGAGCGTCTGGCCAAGGACGTTGCGCAGACGCGTGAAACCAAGCGTCGCGAGTCGCGCCTGGTCGCCACTGCTGGCAGCCGCATGGAAGACATCATGTCGCAGCTGGGCAAGGGCGAAGGCCAGCAGGTGCTGAACCTGCTGATCAAGGCCGACGTGCAGGGTTCGGTGCAGGCGCTGAGCCAGGCACTGGTTGCACTGTCCAACGACGACATCCGCATCAACGTGATCCACTCCGGCGTGGGCGGCATCACCGAGTCCGACGCCAACTCGGCCGTGGCTTCCAAGGCCACTGTCATCGGCTTCAACGTGCGTGCGGATGCTTCGGCCCGTCGCATCATTGAGTCCAACGGCGTTGACCTGCGTTACTTCTCGATCATCTATGACGTGATCGACCAGGTGAAGCAGGTGGCATCCGGTCTGCTCGGCGTGGAAATCCGCGAAGAGATCATCGGTATCGCCCAGGTCCGCGACGTGTTCCGCAGCTCCAAGTTCGGCGCGGTTGCAGGCTGCATGATCATCGAAGGCGTGGTGAAGCGGAACAAGCCGATCCGCGTGCTGCGCGACAGCGTGGTGGTGTTCGAAGGCGAGCTGGAATCGCTGCGTCGCTTCAAGGAAAACGTCGAGGAAGTTCGCAACGGTACCGAGTGCGGTATCGGCGTGAAGGCTTACAACGACGTCAAGCCGGGCGACCAGATCGAGTGCTTCGAGCGTATCGAAGTGCCGCGCACGCTGTAACGGCTGTGATCGAGGCGCCGGGAGTCGGGATTCGCTGAGGCGGGTCCTGACGAGCGGAACCTCCAGCAGTCGGGTCGGGGAATCGTGAGTTGCGGCCGTGAATGCGGTTACAGCGAGCGGTTCCCTTCCGGTTTCATTGAAATTCACTCTTTATTGCTGATACTTGCCTGATGCCTAAGACTTTCCATCGTACCGACCGTGTTTCTGCACAGATCCGCCGTGATCTGGGCACGCTGGTGCATGCCGCCGTGCGTGAATTCGGCCTGCCTTCGGTCAGTGTGTCGGACGTGGAAGTCACTCGCGACATGGCCCACGCCAAGATCTTCGTGACCGCGCTGATGCCGGAACGTGCGGATGAGGCGATGAAGGGGCTGCGCGAGTTGACCGTTGAACTGCGTATGTCGCTGGCCAAGGCGATGAAGCTGCGGCATGTGCCGGAGCTGCATTTCCACTACGACGATTCGGTCGACCGTGGTGAGCGCATCGACAATCTGCTGCGCGACCTGGTGCCGCCGCCGGAACCCGAGTCCGACGCCGACAAAGGCACCGATAAAGAATAATCGCAGCAGCCCGTAAGGGCTGTTGTCATGTCTGGCCTGCGCGTTCGCGCAGGCGACGTTCCCGTTTTTTGCCAGGTGTGCTGAGTGCGTGCCTGCCCGCCTATGGTGTTGCATGCGTCCCCGAATCCAATTCCGCCGCCTGGATGGCATCGTTCTGCTCGACAAGCCGGCCGGCATGAGCTCCAACACCGCGCTGCAGGTTGCGCGTCGCCTGTTCCGTGCCGAAAAGGGTGGTCATACCGGTAGCCTCGATCCGCTGGCAACTGGCTTGTTGCCGCTGTGTTTTGGTGAGGCGACCAAGATCGCGGGCTTGCTGCTGGGCTCGGCCAAGGCCTATGACGCCGAAATCCGGCTTGGTAGCACCACTGATACCGATGATGCCGACGGCGCTGTGCTGCGCGAGCGGCCGGTGCCTGAATTCAGTGATGCGCAGTTGCAGGCGGCCTTGGCCAGCCTGACTGGCGCCATCCTGCAGCGTGCACCGATCTATTCGGCGCTGAAGCAGGGTGGTGAGCCGCTGTATGCCAAGGCTCGCCGCGGTGAGGCCATCGAGGCGCCCGAACGTGAGGTGCATGTCCAGTCCATCGAGGTGCTGGCGCGTGAAGGTGAGCGCCTGTCGCTGCGCGTGACCTGCGGTTCGGGCACGTATATCCGCAGCATCGCTCGCGATCTGGGTGAGCTGCTTGGCTGTGGCGCGCATGTCACCGCGCTGCGCCGACTGTGGGTGGAGCCGTTCATGGCGCCGAAGATGATCGGCCTGGATGCACTGCGCGCGGTAGCTGAGTCCGGCGACGAAGCAGCCCTGCTGGACTGGCTGCTGCCAATCGAAACGGGCCTGAGCCAGTTCGCCCGGGTTGAGCTGGATGCCGCCCAGGCAGCCCGGTTCTGCCTTGGTCAGCGCCTGCGCAATCCGGCCTGGCCGGTGGGCCTGGTGGTGGTTTACGGCGAAGGCGGTCAGCCGCTGGGCCTGGGCCAAGTGGAAGAGGGTGGGCGACTTGGCCCGCAGCGCCGCTTCAATCTCTGAACGGGAGGGGCGGACAGTACCTTTCAAGTCACTTCCGCCTTGTCCCGGATGGTTGTGACCGTTACAATTTTGCGGCCCTAGAAAGGGCAACTGCCCGCCTCGGTGGGCAGCCTATTAATCGGCGAGCTGTGCGGTGCGTCTTGAGACGTTCCTGCTGGCCCCGCATCTGAAGAGAAAAATCATGTCGATCGACACCCAGAAAGTCATTGAAGAAAACAAGCGCGGCGCTGCTGATACCGGCTCCCCGGAAGTCCAGGTCGCCCTGCTGACCGCTCGCATTGAACTGCTGACCGGCCACTTCAAGGAGCACAAGAAGGATCACCACAGCCGCCGTGGTCTGCTGCAGATGGTCAACCGCCGCCGTAGCCTGCTCGACTACCTGAAGAACAAGGATGTCGCACGCTATAAAGCATTGATCGAAAAGCTCGGCCTGCGCCGCTAATCGATATCCGCCGCGGCGCAGCGATGCGCCGCGGCTTTGTTTTTAGAGCTTCAAAATCGTAGTAGACCGGCCGGAACCGCCCGGCCAGCCGTTGCCGGCATGGGTTGGCAACGGACCAATCGAAGAAAGCATTTCAAGGATCCCCCGTGGCAAAAATCACCAAAACCTTCCAGTACGGCAAACACACCGTCACGCTTGAAACCGGCGAAGTCGCCCGTCAGGCCGGCGGCGCAGTCATCGTCAAGATGGACGACACCGTGTTGCTGGTCACTGCCGTCGCCGCCAAGAGCGCGCGCGAAGGCCAGGACTTCTTCCCGCTGACCGTCGATTACCAGGAAAAGTTCTACGCCGGTGGCCGTATCCCGGGTGGCTTCTTCAAGCGCGAAGGCCGTGCGACCGAAAAAGAGACGCTGATTTCGCGCCTGATCGATCGCCCGATCCGTCCGCTGTTCCCGGAAGACTACAAGAACGAAGTGCAGATCATCGCCACGGTGATGTCGCTGAACCCGGAAGTGGACGGCGACATCGCCGCCCTGATCGGTGCCTCGGCCGCACTGTCGTTGGCCGGCACCCCGTTCAAGGGCCCGATCGGCGCTGCCAAGGTCGGTTACAAGGACGGCCAGTACATTCTCAACCCGACCGTGTCGGAGCTGAAGGAATCGCAGCTGGAGCTGGTGGTCGCTGGTACCGCCAATGCCGTGCTGATGGTGGAATCCGAAGCCGCACTGCTGTCCGAAGACGTGATGCTGGGCGCCGTGACCTTCGGTCATCGCGAAATGCAGAAGGTCATCAACGCGATCAATGAACTGACCGTTGAAGCCGGCACCAAGCCGAGCGACTGGGTTGCCCCGGCCAAGAACACCGCGCTGATCAGCGCCCTGCAGGAAGCCGTCGGCGGCAAGCTCGGCGAAGCCTTCCAGGTGCGTGACAAGCTGCAGCGTCGTGACGCCATCTCGGCGATCAAGAAGGACGTGGTTGAGACCCTGGCTGGCCGCGTTGCCGCTGAAGGTTGGAACTCGGCCGAGCTGTCGAAGGAATTCGGCGAGCTGGAATACAGCACCATGCGTAACTCGGTGCTGGACACCAAGGTCCGCATCGACGGCCGTGCGCTGGACACCGTCCGCCCGATCGCCGTGAAGACCAGCGTGCTGCCGCGTACCCACGGCTCGGCGCTGTTCACCCGCGGTGAGACCCAGGCCATCGTGACCATCACCCTGGGCACCGCCCGTGATGGCCAGGTGATCGACGCCGTTGCCGGTGAGTACAAGGAAAACTTCCTGTTCCATTACAACTTCCCGCCCTACTCGGTCGGTGAGTGCGGTCGTTTCGGTGCGCCGAAGCGTCGTGAAATCGGCCACGGCCGTCTGGCCAAGCGCGGTGTGCTGGCTGTGATGCCGTCGCTGGAAGCCTTCCCGTACACCATTCGCGTGGTGTCGGAAATCACTGAATCCAACGGCTCCTCGTCGATGGCTTCGGTCTGCGGTTCCTCGCTGGCCCTGATGGACGCCGGCGTGCCGGTCAAGTCGCCGGTTGCCGGTATCGCCATGGGCCTGGTCAAGGAAGGCGAGCGTTTCGTCGTCCTGTCCGACATCCTGGGTGACGAAGATCACCTGGGCGACATGGACTTCAAGGTCGCTGGTACCGCCGAGGGCATCTCCGCCCTGCAGATGGATATCAAGATCGAAGGCATCACCGAAGAGATCATGAAGCAGGCACTGCAGCAGGCCAAGGCTGGCCGTCTGCACATCCTGGGTGAAATGGCCCACGGCCTGACCACCCCGCGTGCCGAGCTGTCGGACTACGCGCCGCGTCTGCTGACCATCAAGATCCACCCGGACAAGATCCGCGAAGTGATCGGCAAGGGTGGTTCCACCATCCAGGCAATCACCAAGGAAACCGGCACGCAGATCGACATCCAGGACGATGGCACCATCACCATCGCTTCGGTGAACAATGCCGCTGCCCAGGCCGCCAAGGCCCGCATCGAGCAGATCACCTCGGACGTCGAGCCGGGCCGCATCTACGAAGGCAAGGTCGCCAAGATCATGGACTTCGGTGCATTCGTCACCATCCTGCCGGGCAAGGACGGTCTGGTCCACGTGTCGCAGATCTCCAGCGACCGCGTCGAGAAGGTCGGCGACGTGCTGAAGGAAGGCGATGTGGTCAAGGTCAAGGTGCTGGAAGTCGACAAGCAGGGCCGTATCCGCCTGTCGATGAAGGCCGTTGAAGAAGGCGAGGGCACCCCGGCCGAATAAGGCTGCGGTGTTGTATCGCTGAGAAGAAAAGCGGGCCTTGTGCCCGCTTTTCTTTTGCCCGGAAAACAGCAGTTGAGCAGCCGCGTAGTGCCGAGCCATGCTCGGCAGAGGCTTTCCAGGTAGTCCATCGGTCTTGTGGGAGCTGCGTCAGCCGCGAAGCTCCAGGTCCGCCAGGTTGCAGGCATCACCAGAATTTCATTCCCGCCAGCTTCGCGGCTGATGCCGCTCCCACAAGACTGTAGCTGTGCTGCCCCAGAGCACCATTACAGCCGGTACCCACTATCCCTGATCCGCCATCACCCGCTTCTGCCGATGGAATGCGAGCACGCGCCTGCCAGCATTTCCGAGGGTGCAAACGAGGGCGGATATGGCAGCTCAGCGCAGCGCGGGCGGCGCGATTCAGCGTCACACAAACATCGCCTTTGTCGGAAAGACTGTAGCTGCCTGTTTCCTTGCAGGTATCTGCATGGCCATTCTGGCACCGGCTTTACCCCCAGCATGGCTGCGCTGGGCGGCATTTTTGGCGGGCCTCCCGTTGTGGTTGGCGACCCCGCGCTGGCGCTGGCTGGGGGCGTTGCTGGCCGGCTTGGGCTGGACTTGCCTGCATGCAGGCTGGGGCTTGGATCAGCAGCTGGCAGGACACAGGGAGGCGCAGGAAATCACGGTGACGGGCGTTGTAAGCAGCCTTCCCCAGCACGAGATCCGTCGTACCCGCTTTCAACTAAGCGTAGACACCAGCGCTGATGTCCCTGCCGACCTGCGCGGGGGCGTGGTGCAGGTCGCCTGGTACGACGACTTCGGCGCGACAGAGCCAGGTCCGCGGATGCAGGTGCACGCGGGCGAACGCTGGCAGTTGAACCTGCGCCTGCGTGCACCGCGAGGTTTGGTGAATCCAGGTGGCTTCAATGCCGAGCGACATGCGTTGGCGCAAGGCATTGCCGCCAGCGGCGTCGTGCGTCAATCGCCTGCACCGGAGCGGCTGGCGACAGCAACAGGCCTTGGGGCATGGCGCGAAGGCATGGCAGCACGGATTGCAGTGCAGGTTCCGGCCGCGTCCTCGCGCTATGTGCAGGCCTTGGCGCTAGGCGATACGCGCGGTCTCGGCGAAAGCGATTGGCAGGTACTGCGCGCTACCGGGCTGACCCATTTGATAGCGATTTCTGGTTTCCATGTGGGGATGGTCGCACTGTGCGCAGCGTGGCTTGTGGCAGGGCTTTGGCGCTTGCTGCCCCGGTTTGGTCGTTATTGTCCGCGTCCGCAAGCTGTTGCCATTGGTGCGCTGCTTGGGGCAACGGCGTATGCGGCGGTCGCTGGGTTCGGCTTGCCAACGGTGCGCACCGTGCTGATGGTGGCGGTGGTGGTGCTGGCACGACTCGGGCGCAGGCCAGTCGATGTTGCTGGCGCATTGGCGTTGGCGGCCTTGGCCGTGCTGTGGCTGGCGCCATTGTCGGTGCTTACCGCTGGCTTCTGGCTCAGTTTTGCCGGGGTTGCGTGGTTGCTGTGGTGTCTGCCCGAGCGCACGCATTGGTTGCGCGGTTTTTTGTCGGCGCAGCGCGTTGCGACGCTGGGTTTGTTGCCGCTGACGGTGATGCTGTTCGGCCAGGCCTCGGCGATCGGTCCACTGGCCAATCTGATCGCCATTCCCTGGTGGAGCCTGGTGGTGGTGCCGCTGGCGCTTGTCGGTACGGCACTGGAGGCGATATGCAGCGGCGCGGGTGGCCTGGCCTGGCGGGTCTCGGCCTGGTGTTTCGATCTGAGCTGGCCGCTGTTCCAGATGCTGGGCAGTGCTCGCTATTCATTGTGGTGGCTGCCCGAGCCGACGTGGTTCGCCTTGCCCTTTGCGTTGCTGGGCGCGGTATGGCTGTTGCTGCCGGCCGGAGTTCCGGGCAAGGGCTTGGCGGTGCTGCTGTGGTTGCCGCTGTGCGCGCCGTGGCGCGACAGGCCCGAGTCCGGCGAGTTCGAGCTGGTCACGCTGGATGTGGGGCAGGGTTTGGCAGTACTACTGCGCACCCGCCACCATGCCTTGCTGTTTGATACCGGGCCGGCGGTAGCGGACGGCTTCGATGCGGGGGAGCGGGTGGTGGTGCCGGCGTTGCGCGGCTTGGGTGTGCCGCGACTGGACCGATTGGTTGTCAGCCATGGCGATCATGATCATGCTGGAGGGTTGAAGGCCGTGCAGGACGTGCTGCCTCCGGCGGCCATACTCATGCCGCCAGGCTTGGTTCTTGAGGCTGGCGGCGCTGGAGCACGCTGCGAGGCGGGACAGGCCTGGCAATGGGACGGGGTGCTGTTTGAGTTTCTGCACCCCACGCCGGGTTTTCCGTATCTGGGCAATGAATCCAGCTGTGTGCTGCGGGTCAAGGGTGCTTATGGAGCGGCCTTGTTGACTGGTGACATCGGCGAAGTTATCGAGCAGCGCCTGCTCAAACAGATGCCGGCAAAACTGCGTGCGGAGGTGGTGCTGGTTGCTCACCATGGCAGCGGCGGCTCCTCCAGTCACAGTTTTGTCGCGGCGACCGACGCGCGTCTGGCGCTGATTTCCAGCGGCCATGGCAACCGTTTCGGCCACCCTCGGCATGATGTGGTGGCGCGCTGGCAGCGTTCAGGGGCCGAGGTGCTGACCACGGCCGGGAGCGGGGCGCTGCACGTCTGGCTGGGCAAGGAGGGTTTACAGCTGCGTGAGCGCAGAATCTGGCGTTCAAGGCTATGGGATGCCGCTGAGCGGGTGCGGGCGGCTGCTATCCTATCTGACATCAAATACGCGGCCACGGCGCCGGAGGGTTGAAACGTGTGGGAATTGGTCAAAGCCGGCGGATGGCCGATGGTGCCGTTGCTGTTGTTGGGCGTGCTGGCGCTGGCGATCGTCCTGGAGCGTTTCTGGAGCCTGCGTCGTAACGAGGTGCTGCCGCCGGGCCTGGGCCAGGAGGTCCGCAACTGGGCCGCGCGCGGCAAGCTGGATGCCTCACATATTGACTCCCTGCGCGCCAACTCGCCGTTGGGCGCGTTGCTGGCGGCCGCGCTCGAGGCGCGCAATCGCCCGCGTGACCAGATCCGTGAGCGCATCGAAGACACTGGCCGCCACCTGGTGCACAGGATGGGCCGTTTCCTCAATGCACTTGGCACCATCGCTTCGGCCGGCCCGTTGCTGGGCTTGTTGGGCACGGTGGTCGGCATGATCCAGATGTTCCTGGGTATCCTCGACCATGGTGTGGGTGATGTTGGGCAGCTCGCTGGCGGCATCGGCAAGGCGCTGGTGTGTACCGCAACCGGCATGATGGTGGCGATCCCGGCCTTGATGTTCCATCGTTACTTCCGTGGCCTGATCGATGGCTACGTGATCGAGATGGAGCAGGAAGCCAGCGCGCTGCTGGATGCACTGGATGGTCGCCCGGCGGTCATGGCGGCCAGCAAGGCCGCCGCGCCGCGCCCGGCGGCAACCGAGAAGGCCTGAGCCCATGCGGATTGGTAACAATCGCACCCAGGATGAACCGCATATCGATCTGGTGCCGTTGATCGATGTGATCCTGGTGCTGATCATCTTCTTCGTGGTCACCACCACCTTTGATGCGCGCTCGACGCTGCAGGTGCAGTTGCCCACGGCCAGCGACCAGAAGACCAGTTCGCCGCAGAGTTCGCTGAGCGTGCTGGTCAATGCCGATGGCCGCTACTTCGTCAACGATCAGGAAGTGCTGCGCACCGACATCGAATCGCTGAAGCAGATCATCGCGCAGTTGGCCGGTGCCGATCGCGAGCAGACGGTATTGCTGCGCGCTGATGCACGCACGCCCTATCAGGCCGTGGTCACCGCACAGGATGCCCTGGGTCAACTCGGTTTCCGCCGTATTGCGATTGCCACCGCACCGGAAGCCAAGCAATGAGCGATAACAGTTCGCCCTGGCAGGCCTACAAGCGCTTGCTGAGTTTCGCCAAGCCTTATCGTCCACTGCTGTTGATGGCCGGCCTGGGCATGCTGGTCGAGGCTGGCGCAGGTATGGGTTTTCTGGCGTTGATGAGTCCGATCACCAATAATCTGGTGAATCCGGAAGACATCAATCCTTGGATGCCGCTGGCCGTCATCGGGTTGTTCTTGGTGCGCGGTGCTGCGGGCTACCTGACTGATATGGGGATGGGTAAGGCTGCACGCAGCATTGCCCGCGATATGCGCGTGCGCGTGCTTGGCAAATATTTGCGACTGCCCGGCCAGCGCTTCGATGGCGAGCCGGTGCCGTCCATGCTGGTTCGGCTTGGCTCGGACAGTGATCAGGTCGCGCAGGCTGCAATTGACGCAATGAAGGTGGTGTTGCAGCAATCGCTGCAAGCGCTTGGCTCGCTGGTGATGATGTTCATCTATAGCTGGCAGGTGACCTTGGCCATCTTCGTGCTGGCGCCACCGCTGGCGTGGGTGATGAACAAGGTGGCGAAGCGCTACCGGCGCATCAGTCACCGTATTCAGGAGAGCGGTGCAGATTTGCTGCAGGCGGCAGATCAGGCGTTGTCCAGCCATCAGGAAGTAAAGATTTATGGCGCACAGCCCAGTGAAATGGGGCGCTACTCGGTACTCGCCAACAACAACCTGCGATTGGCGATGAAGGTGGAGGCCACCCGAAGCATCTCCTCCGGAATGGTGCAGCTGATCGGTGCCATCGGGTTGGCCGCGTTGCTACTCATTGCCGGACATGAGGCCGCAGCCGGTCGTTTGACCGTAGGTGACTTCGTTGCGTTGCTGATGGCGATGCTGACCATCATTCCTGCACTCAAGCAGCTGACCAACGTACAGAACATGACCCAGCGCGGCATCGCTTCGGCGCAGCGCCTGTTCCATGTGCTTGACGCCAAAGATGAAGTGGATGAAGGCAGCCTGCCACTCCAGCGAGCCGACGGCCTATTGGAGTTCCGTCACGTCACCGCGCGCTATGCGGGCCAGGCCAAACCAGCGCTGGAGGACATCAGCTTCATCGCCAAGCCCGGTACGGTAACGGCCATTGTCGGCCGCTCTGGTAGCGGCAAGTCGACCTTGATCAAGCTGATCCCGCGCTTCTATGAGATCGAGGCGGGTGAAATCCTGCTCGATGGCCATCCGCTGCAGGACTACAAGCTGGCCGATCTGCGTCGGCAGATCGCTTTGGTTGGTCAACAGGTCACCTTGTTCAATGGCAGCATCGCCGAGAACGTCGCTTATGGTGAGCTGCAGGAGCGCAGTGCCGAGCAGTTGCAGCGTGCAATCGATGGCGCAAACGCCAGCGAATTTGTCGAGCAGTTGCCGCAGGGTATTGATGCGCCGGTTGGGGCAAAGGGCGGTCGCCTGTCCGGCGGCCAGCGTCAGCGCCTGGCGATTGCCCGGGCAATGCTCAAGGATGCGCCTATCCTGATCCTGGACGAAGCTACCGCTGCGCTGGACAATGAATCCGAGCGGCTGGTGCAGGACGCACTGCAGAAGTTGATGCCAGACCGCACCACGCTGGTCATCGCCCATCGCCTGTCCACCATCGAGCACGCCGATCAGGTGTTGGTGATGGATCAGGGGCGCATTGTCGAGCGCGGTACCCATTCCGAATTGCTGGCAATGGGCGGCTTGTACGAACACCTGCATAGCATGCAGTTCCGCGATAGGCAGGAATGATGGCCAAGCAAGGACCGCAAACGCCGGCCTACTGGTATGGCGATGCGCCGGTGCCACTGCTGGTGCGGCTGGTAGCGCCACTGTATGGCGCCCTAACCGGTCTGCGTCGCAGCCTGTACCGACGCGGCTGGCTGCGCGCCCGGCAGGTGCCGCTGCCGGTGATCGTGGTCGGCAATATCACTGCCGGTGGTACCGGCAAGACTCCGCTGACCATCGAACTGGTCAATCGCCTGCGCGAAGCGGGTTGGAAGCCCGGTGTTGCCAGTCGCGGTTACGGTCGCGATGAGGCCGATACCGCGCGTTGGGTCACCGCCGATATGGACGTGCGCTTGGGCGGTGATGAGCCGGTGCTCATCGCCTGGAAGACCAGTGTGCCGGTGCGGGTGGACAAGGACCGGGTCGCAGCAGCCAAGGCTTTGCTGGACGCTGGTTGTGATGTGGTGGTCTGCGATGACGGCCTGCAGCACTACCGGCTGGCACGCGATATCGAGATCGAAGTGGTGGATGCGGTGCGGCGCTACGGCAACGGCCGGTTGTTGCCGGCCGGGCCACTGCGCGAACCAGTTTCGCGCGCGGCGCATTGCGATTTCCGCGTGGTCAATCTCGGGCAGACCAGCGATGGGTCCGCTCAGGTGGAAGATTCCGGCTTTGGTGAGTGGGCGATGCGGCTGTCGATCGATTCGGCTCGGCCGCTGAAGGGCGGCCGCGACAAACCCTTGAAGGCATTTGCGGGGCTGCGTGTGCATGCGGTGGCCGGTATTGCCAATCCGCAGCGGTTTTTCCAGATGTTGCGCGCACGTGATATCGGCGTGGTGCCGCATGCCTTTGCCGACCATCATCGCTACACGGCGGAAGACCTGTCCTTCGGTAGCGAGTTACCGGTACTGATGACCGAGAAAGACGCAGTCAAATGCCAGGGTTTCGCCACCGCGTGGCACTACGCTGTGCCGCTGCAGGCTGAATTGCCGGCAGCGTTCTGGGTGGCCCTGCTCGACCGTCTGGGTAAGCTGTCCCGCGGGTGAGGCATGCCGTTGTCGAGCGTGTTGAAAGGAGTTGAGATGAGCAAGGTTCCCGAATTCGTGGTGGCCATTCCGGCCCGCTATGCCTCCACCCGTTTGCCGGGCAAACCTTTGGCGCTGATCGCCGGGGAGCCGATGGTGCTGCACGTAGCGCGCCGTGCGCTTGCCGCTGGTGCCCGCGAAGTCTGGGTGGCCACCGATGATGCGCGTATCGCGCAGGCGGTGGCGGGGCTGCCCGGTATTCATGTGGCGATGACCGATCCCGCACATGCCTCCGGTACCGACCGTCTGGCCGAATGCGCGCGGCAGGCCGGTTGGGCCGACGATGTGATCGTGGTGAACCTGCAGGGTGATGAGCCGTTTGCCCCAGCCGCAGGCATCCGGGCGGTGGCGACAATTCTTGCCGATAGCGGTGCACCGATGTCGACGCTGGCAACGCAGGTCGAGGATGCCCCGACCTTGTTCGATCCCAATGTGGTCAAGCTTGTACGGACCTCGCAGGGTGATGCCCTGTACTTCAGCCGTGCGCCGATTCCGTGGCACCGCGATGGCTTCGCCAGCAGTCGCGATGTGCTTCCTGCAGGGCAGTGGCTGCGGCATATCGGTATCTACGGTTACCGGGCCGGCTTCCTGCAGCAGTTCGCCGCCATGCCGCCCGGCAATCTGGAGCAGATTGAATCGCTGGAGCAGCTGCGGGTGTTGGAGGCTGGTTTTCGCATTGCGGTGGCCTTGTCACCGGCGCCGTTTCCACCGGGAATCGACACCCCGGAGGATCTGCATCGCGCCGAGGCGCAGATGAAGGCAGCGCAATGAGGCTGCTGGTGGTCTGCCTGGGCAATATCTGCCGCTCACCGATGGGCGAAGGTGCGTTGCGCGCGCGGATTGCCGAGGCGGGGCTGGGCAGCTGGATGCAGGTTGATTCGGCTGGCACCTCGGGCCATTGGCATGCCGGGCGCAGTCCTGATCCACGTGCCGTTGCCTGCGCCCGCCAGCATGGCGTGAACATCTCCGCCCAGCGAGCCCGTCAGCTGCTGGCCGAGGATTTCGAGGAATACGACCTGATCCTGTGCGCAGACGGCGACAATCTGCGTGACGCGCGGGAGCTGGCACCGGCAGGGTTTGAAGGACGTGCGGTGCTGTGGCTGCCGTGGGCGGGCATTGACGGGGCTGATGTAGTGCCGGATCCCTATTACGGTGATGTGGGAGATTTCGAGCACAGCTGGGCACTGCTCGATACTGCGGCCCAGGCCACAGTGCGCCGCCTGTCGCGGCGCGATGACTCCGGCATAATCCCTGCATGAACGAAACCCGTGTAACGGAACTGCCCACGTCTGGCATCTGGCTGAACGCAGCGCCTGCGACCCTGCAGGACATGCGCGGCCGCCCGTTGGTGCTGGCCTTCGTCAACGGCGCCTCGGTCTGGTGCATGCAGCGGCTGGCCGAGGTCATGCGCTGGCAGGCACGCAACCCTGGCCGGGTGCAGCTGCTGGTGGTGCAGGTGCCGCGCTTCGAATTCGAACGCGAGCCGCAGCATGCGTTGAAATTGCTGCGTCGGCAGGGCATCAGCGCGCCCATCGTGCTGGACGCGCAGTGGGATGCCTGGCGTCGGTTTGACGTGCAGTCCTGGCCGACCTTGCTGATGCTCGATGCCTATGGGCAGGAACAGGAGCGGCTGGTCGGCGCGACCGGTGATTTGGAGCGGGCCTTGAACAGCCTGGGCGAAGGCGTGATGCGTCCGCTGGACGACGATGGCTATGGCATCCGTGAGATCAACGCCGAGCCGCGCCTGCCGCTGCTGTTCCCGGCCGGTCTGGTGGCTACGGCAGATCGCCTGTACGTGGCCGACACCGGCCATCACCGTATTCTTGAATGCAACCATGCTGGCCGCGTACTGCGTCAGTTCGGCCTGGGTAGTGCTGACCTGATCAATGGCGGTACCGGCGAGGCGGCGTTCAATCGGCCGCAGGGCCTGGCCCTGGTGCGCGAGATCCTGTACGTGGCTGATACCGGCAATCACGCCTTGCGCAGCATCAATCTGATCAGTGGGCAGGTGGACACCTTGTGCGGCAACGGCCGTGCCGGTGATCCGCGTGCCGGCGTGTTGGCCCAGCCTTGGGACAGTCCGCTCAATCATCCAGCAGCGGTTGCGGTGGCGGACAACCAGGTCCATATCGCGATGGCCGGTGACAACCATATCTGGAGCTATGACCTGGGCACGCGCGAGCTGCGCTGGAGGGCCGGTGCCGGCGCAGTGGAGGTGCGCGATGGCAGTGGTCATCTGGCTGCATTTGCACAGCCCAGCAGTCTGGTTGCGGTCCAGCAGACGCTCTACGTCTGCGACGCGCTCGGCTCGGCGATCCGTTCGGTGCAGCTGCGTGGCGACCTGGTGCAGACGCTGGTCGGGCAGGGGCCATGGGAGTCGGGCAATGTTGATGGCCCGCGCTTGCGTGCACGTCTGCAGTACCCGTTGGCCTTGGCGATGGGGCCGGATTCGCCGCTGCTGTGGATTGCAGATGCCGGCAATGGCTCGCTGCGTACCCTGCGGCTGGGTGGAGGTGATCTGTCCACGGTCAACCTGCCGCGTCGCCTGCATGGTCCGGCGGCGCTGGCCGTTGCTGCAGGCGCGATCTGGATTGCCGAAGCCGACGCGCACGCGGTGCTGCGTTTTGATCCACTCAGCGGCGAACTGAGTGAAGTGCCGATTGAAGGATGACCGACGTAGTTGCCAATGAATTCGATGGCAAGGCCTTCGCTGCGGCGCTGAGTACCGCGCCAGGTGTGTACCGGATGTACGCTGCCGACGACACTTTGCTGTACGTGGGCAAGGCTGGTGCGCTGCGCAAGCGCGTAGGCAGCTATTTCAACGGCTCGCCGAAGAGCCGCCGCATCATGATGATGCTGTCGCAGGTGGCGCGGATGGATGTCACCGTGACCCGCACCGAGGCTGAAGCGCTGCTGCTGGAAAACCAGCTGATCAAGTCGCTGAACCCGCGCTACAACGTCTCGCTGCGCGACGACAAAACCTATCCGCAGGTGTTGCTGACCCGCGAGCAATGGCCGCGGATTGCCCTGCATCGCGGCCCGCGTGCGTTGCCTGGGCGTTACTACGGGCCGTATCCGGGCGTCGGCGCGGTGCGCGAAACGCTGAACCTGATGCACAAGCTGTTCAAGCTGCGCAGCTGTGAGGACAGCGTGTTCCGCAACCGCTCGCGGCCCTGCCTGCAGTACCAGATTGGCCGCTGCAGCGCGCCCTGCGTGGAGTTGGTGGCGCAGGCCGAATACGACGAATCGGTGCGGCGCGCGGCGATGTTCCTGGAGGGCAAGAGCGATCAGCTTGCCGAGGAATTGATGCAGGCGATGCAGCAGGCCAGCGATGCGCTGGAGTTCGAGAGTGCTGCGCGACTGCGTGATCTGGTGGCTTCGTTGCGCAGCATGCAGAACCGCCAGTACGTGGATGGACGCGCCGCCGATCTGGACGTGCTGGCCTGCGCGACCCATGGGGCCAGCGCCTGCGTGATGCTGCTCGCCTTCCGCGATGGCCGCAATCTGGGCACGCGTGCATTCTTCCCGCGCACCAATGGCGAAGACAGCGCCGAAGAGGTGTTGGCGGCGTTTGTCTCGCAGTACTACGTTGAACATGAGCCGCCGGCGGAAGTGCTGCTGGATCGGCAGATTCCGGATGCGGAGATGATCGAGGCCGCGCTGAGCGCGTCGGCCGAGCGCAAGGTCGCCTTGAAGTGGAACGTGCGTGGCGAACGCGCCGGCTACGTGGAACTGGCCAGTCGCAACGCGCAGATCACTCTGGTCGCCGAGATGGACAGTGCCGGTGCGCAGCAGGCGCGCAGCGAAGCGGTGCGCGAGATGCTTGGGCTGGCCGAGCCGGTCAAACGCGTGGAGTGCTTCGATATCAGTCACACCATGGGTGAGGCCACGGTGGCCTCCTGCGTGGTGTTTGACGCCGCCGGGCCGGTGCGTGCGCAGTACCGGCGCTACAACATCAGCGGCATCGAGCCGGGCGACGATTACGCCGCCATGCGCCAGGCCATTGACCGACGTTTCCGCCGCGCGGTGGAAGAAGGCGGGGTGCTGCCGGACGTATTGCTGATCGATGGCGGCGCCGGACAGTTGGCACAGGCGCAGGCGGCACTGGCCGATCTGGGCGTGGAAGGGGTGATGCTGGTCGGCGTGGCCAAGGGTGTGGAGCGCCGTGCCGGCCACGAAGCGCTGGTGCTGCCTGATGGGCGCGAGCTGCGCCCCGGCGCGGCGTCACCGGCCCTGCAGTTCATCCAGCAGGTGCGTGACGAGGCACATCGCTTTGCCATTACCGGCCACCGCGGGCGCCGCCAGAAGGCGCGCATGACCAGCAAGCTAGAGGATATTCCTGGAATCGGCCCGCGTCGGCGCGCCAGCCTGCTCAAGCATTTCGGTGGCATCGCCGGTTTGAAGGCGGCAGGCGAGGCCGAAATCGCCCGCGTGGAAGGCATCAATGCCGCCCTCGCTGCACGTATCTACGCTAACCTTCATGGTCTGTCGGTACCCGATCCGGCGGCGGAGTAATGTTGTAATGAAATTGACCATCCCCACCTGGCTGACGTTGCTGCGGATCCTGATGATCCCGGTGCTGGTGCTGGTGTTCTACCTGCCCTATGCCTGGACCAATTTCGCCTCGGCGGCGATTTTCGGCCTGGCGGCTATCACCGATTGGCTGGACGGCTGGGTCGCGCGCAAGTACGAGCAGCATTCGGCGTTCGGTGCGTTCCTGGACCCGGTGGCGGACAAGTTGATGGTGGCGGTGGCCCTGTTCCTGATCGTGCAGGGGCACCCGACGCCGTGGATGGCGTTCTGGGCGGCGGTGATCGTCGGCCGTGAAATCGCGGTGTCGGCGTTGCGCGAGTGGATGGCCGAGATCGGCCAGCGCGCCAAGGTGCGGGTTGCGATGATCGGCAAGGTCAAGACCACCGCGCAGATGGTGGCGTTGCTGTGCCTGCTGTACTCGGTGTCGCCCAATACCTCGTACAAAACCATCTGGATGGGCGAGCCGGTGTTCCATATTGGTGACTGGATGTTGGCCATCGCCGCTTTGCTGACTCTGGTGTCTGCGCTGCAGTACCTGCGTGCGGCTTGGCCGAGCCTGCGTGAAGACGAAAAAGCCGCGCGCAATAGTGCAGCCAAAAAGTGAACAGGCTGTTGACACTGCGCCCAATGCATGTAGAATTTCGCCTCCCAAGCGGGAATAGCTCAGTTGGTAGAGCGCAACCTTGCCAAGGTTGAGGTCGCGAGTTCGAGTCTCGTTTCCCGCTCCAGTTTCAAGCATCGAGTCACGTTCGTTTGTGCTTCGATGAGTAAATAGATGTAGCAAGCCTGCGGGAATAGCTCAGTTGGTAGAGCGCAACCTTGCCAAGGTTGAGGTCGCGAGTTCGAGTCTCGTTTCCCGCTCCAGTCTTGCAATGCATCTCGAATGTTGGCGCTCTGTTTCGCAGATGCTGCATTCAATCCGCGGGAATAGCTCAGTTGGTAGAGCGCAACCTTGCCAAGGTTGAGGTCGCGAGTTCGAGTCTCGTTTCCCGCTCCAGATAATGATCTGCAGATTCCATGTGAAATCTGCAGGTAAAGAAAAGCCCCTGATGGGGCTTTTTTATTGTCCGCGATTTACCTTCAGCCAGCTGCTGCCGACATCGGCAGCAGCTGGTAATGCGTGACGCTGCTCAGCGCGCGCCGTGCGCAGCAGGTTCCGCAGTAGAGGTGTGGGCCGCTGCACTCCATGCACGCAACCCGATCACGGCAAGACCGAGGAAGAACACGTACAGCGCCGCGGTCACATGCAGTGACTTGAACAGATACGCGCCCACGTACACCACGTCGACCACGATCCACAGCCACCAGGTGGCGGTATGACGGCGTGCCTGCCACCACTGTGCGACCAGGCTCAATCCGGTCAGTATCGCGTCCAGCCATGGCAGCGATGCATCGGTGAAGCTGTGCATGCCGGCGCCAAGTGCGATGCCGCCAAGCACGCCGATGCCCAGGTCACGCAGCATCTTGCTGCGTGACAAGGGCACGATGCGCACACTGCCTTCGTCGGCGGCGTGGCGGCGCCAGTTGATCCAGCCATAGACGAGGAAAACGGCGAAGGCGAGCTGCAGCAGCGTGTCCGAATACAACTTGGCTTCGGCGAACACCAGTGCATACAGCGCCACCGACAGCAGGCCGACCGGCCACGCAACCATCCGCCGTTGCGCCATCAGCCAGACACCGAGGATGCTGCATAGCGCGGCCGACCATTCGAGCGTGGCGCTGTTCACAGCGCTACGCTCACCGATACGCGTGCCTGCCGCGGTGCGCCCGGGAACAGGTAGTAATCGCCCATGCTGCTGCCGGTATCGCGCCAGTAGAAGCGGTT
This sequence comes from Stenotrophomonas sp. STEN035, assembly GCF_056759935.1. Lineage (NCBI taxonomy): Bacteria > Pseudomonadati > Pseudomonadota > Gammaproteobacteria > Lysobacterales > Lysobacteraceae > Stenotrophomonas > Stenotrophomonas sp. STEN035. The sequence goes on along the minus strand of NZ_JBRRDY010000018.1, from coordinate 49,646 downwards.
GAAGAGATTGTCCATCGACAGGTTCCAGTTCACTGCGTGGCCTTGCAACTGATGCTGGAAGCGCAGGCCGGCATCGAACACGTTGTAGCTCGGTGCGCGTACCGCGCCATCAGCACGCGCGGTATTGGCCGATGCGTAACGCCAGCCGCCGGTCAGGTCCAGCCCTTCGACGAAGGGCAGGGCATAGCTCAGGTGCACACTGGTCCGCAGCTTGGGTACGTTGACCAGTTGGTGGCCTTCGTAGCTCGGTGTGCCGGTGTCGCGCGCACGTGCCTGCAATACGCTGGCGCTGGCGACGATCTGCAGTGCATCGGTGAGCTGGCCGTTGGCGGTCAGTTCCAGGCCGACGTGGGCCTGCTTGCCTTCCTCTACGAAGGTGTAGCCGACGTCGCTATCATCGGGCTTTGCGTACTGGTACGGCTGGGTGGTGCGGAACAGTGCCGCGCCCAGCGTCAGCTGCTCGCTGCTGGCGTACTTCACGCCAACTTCGAGCTGGCGCGACCGCACCGCGGGCAGGAAGGTATCGGCATTGGCGGTCCAGAACGGTGCTTCCTGGCCAAGCGAGATGCCTTCGACATAGCTGGCGTAGGCATTGATGCTGTCGCTGGCCTTCCACATCACCGCAGTCTGCGGCAGGAAACGTGACAGGCGGCTGCGACGTTCTGGATTGCCGCGCTTGTCATAGGCGCGTTCGTTCAGGCGCACGTAGCGGCCGCCGGCCAGCCACTGCCAGTCTTCATTGAGCTGGATGCGGTCCAGTGCGAAGACGGCGGTCTGGCGGCTGTCCAGGCGACGTGCGGACGCGCCCGGCATCAGCGGCGAGGGCTCGAACACGGGCAGCTGCTTGTCGTGGATGTTGACGGTGCCGACGTATTCGTTGACGTTGCGGCGCTTGTCCACGGTGCGGCGGAACTGGTCGGCACCCACGGTCAGCTGATGGCCGATGCTGCCGGTGTCGAAGCTGCCGCGCAGCTCGGCACGCAGCTCCTGGTTGCGACGGGTATCGTCCGGGCTGCGGTAGTCATAGATGTCGTAATCGCCGTTGGGGGCGAAGTAATTGCCCGGCACGCTGCCATCGGCACATTCGGCGGCGTAGTAGCAGCCATAGGCGAAAGCGACGTTGTCATCGATCACCGTGCGGCTGTGGCTGACGGCAACGCGCGATTGCCAATTGGCGTTGAAGTCGTAGGTGTGCAGCGCGGTGATGTTGGTGCTGGCGATGCCTACCGGCTGCTGCCACGGCTGGTAGCCGAGCAACTGCTCGCGGTCCACGCCGGTCGGCAGTTCGCTTCCGCCCAGCAACTGGTAGCCGGAAGCCGAGCGCTGCGCGCTGGTCTGGTAGTTGGCATCCACTTCGAGTTTGCCGCGCTCGCCGATCAACCAGTCGGTCGCCAGCGAATAGAAGTTGCGGCGGCCATCGGCATGTTCGATATAGGACGCGCTGTCGTCCCATGCTGCGTTGAAGCGCAGGCCGAGGCGCGGGGTCAGCCAGTGGCCGACGTCGATGGCGGCATAGCGCGAGCCTTCGTTGTCGGTGCCGAGGGTGACGGTGCGTACTTCGGCCGGTCGCTTGCCGACGTAGTTGATGATGCCACCCGGTGCCATCACGCCGGCCGCCAGGCCAGCTTCGCCCTTCAATACTTCCACCGACTGCAGGTTCTCCAGCGCCAGACGCTGTTCGCCGGCGATCGACATGCCGTTGAAGCGGTAGCCGGTGGCGGTGTCCAGCGCGAAGCCGCGGATGGCGACGTTCTGGTAATAACCGACAGGGGCGTAGGCATCGCCCAGTGAGGCGTCATTGCTGGCCAGCTCGGACAGCGAGCGCACCTGCTGGTGGTCGAGGAAGTCGCGGTCCAGCACGTTCATCGATGCCGGCGTGCTTTTCCAGTCTCCGCTGCCAAAGCTGTTGGCGCGGGAGTTGTCCGCTTCTGGCTGACGGGCCTGTACGCGTACGGCGGCAAGCTCGGTCGGGGAATGTTCGGCGGTGGCATCAAGGCCGGTGTCGCTGGCGTACAGCGGCAGGGCGGTGCTCAGGGCGAGAGACAGCAACGTGGGGCGCAGGCAGCGGTTCATTCGATTCGTCTTCAGGCAACAAGGGAGACGAAGCGAAGGCGCGCATGCGCAGCGCCAATGACGGCGCTACGGCTGCTGCTCAAAGCTCCCTACGCCGGTGCAAACCGGATCAGGTTCCAAGGGACTCTCTCAGCCTGGCAAATCCAGGCACCCCCGCTTCAGGGCGCCATTTCACTACAAATGCGAATGATTTGCGAGTCGGGCCGCTTCAGGCGGCCGCGTGCAGGGCCTGCAACAGGGCTTGGCCATGCTGGCTGGCGAACCATTCGGGGTGGCCGAGCATGAATGGTTGCCAGGCGACATCGGCATTTGTGGTGGAGCCGGTGATGCCTTCGAAATACTCGACTTCTGACAGTGCAAAGTCGAAATGCACCATTGGCAGCAGATCGGCCAGCAGGTGTACCCGCTCGGCCGACAAGGGCAACACCTCGCGGTAGCCAGCGAGCAAGGCCAGCGCGATATCGATACGCACCGCCTCGGCGCCGCGTTCCAGTTCCAGCCAGGCCACGGCGTTGCGTTCGATGGCGGTGGCCAGATCGAACAGGGCGCTGGTGGGGGAGGCCAGGCCGAAATCGAGCACGCTGCTGACCTGCATCGCGTTGTCGCCATGGCCCCACAGCAGGTTGGAGACGTGCCAGTCGTTGTGCGCCCAGAGTCGAGGTTCCGCCTGCAGGCGCGCGGCCAGGCCGACGTGCCAAGGCAAGACGCTGCGCTGCAGTTGTTGCTCCCACGGAATGCGGGCCAGGTAGCGGGCAAGGCCGGGCCGGTTGTCGAGATCGGCCTTGATTGCGGAGATCGGGTCTTCAGTACGGATCAGCTCATCGCGGGCGACCAGCAGGTGGGTGCTGCGTTGGGGCGCGAGATAACTGGCCGAGGCGCGGTGCAGGGTCGCCAGCATGTGCCCGGCGGCGCGTGCGCGTTCGGTCTCGGTCAACAGCGTCCACGACGGGGCGTCGCGGTACAGGTCCTGGCCATCGGCTACGGCGTGCAGTTCGTAGGTCCAGTCGTCGTGCTCAGTGGCAGTCTGGCCATCGTGGCCATGCAGGAGTTGGACAACCGGCACCCCTGCCTTGGCGAGGTGGGTGATGAATTGATGCTCTTCCTGCAGGCAAGTGGCGCTGCGCACCAGTCGGTGGTGCCGTTTGACGAAGACCTTGCCGTGCGGGCCCTGAACAATAGCTGCGGCCGACATCGGTCGCGGGCTGTGCCAAAGCAGGGTGCTGCCAGCATCCAGTTGCGGGTAGTGATTACACAGCCAGGCAAGCTCGGCCGTATTGATGGCGGGCCAGTCGGCGGCCACCTCATCGTTGTTCAGGCCTTGCACGCGGTGTGATTGCTGGGTCATCGGAACGGGCTGGGACAGGTGATGCGAGGGAGGCGCGATGGTACGTCAGCTCCGCCAAGGCTGCTGGATGTAGAACCGAGCCATGCTTGGCAAGGGGCCTTCCCGGTAAGGCCCCAGCCGAGCATGGCTCGGCTCTACAGGGATTCAAGATCCAATGCCGACAGCCAGGCAACCCGTGTGAAAGGAATTGTTAAAAAGCGCTGGCGCGGATCAGCCGAAGTCTGTATTATTCGCCCACACCGCGGGAATAGCTCAGTTGGTAGAGCGCAACCTTGCCAAGGTTGAGGTCGCGAGTTCGAGTCTCGTTTCCCGCTCCAAATCGGAAAGGGCCCCCGCAGCGGGGTCTTTTCATGTCGAGGCGGTGTAGTGCTTCGGCGGTGCAATTGTTTGGCCTGGTAGCAGAGTGGTTATGCAGCGGATTGCAAATCCGCGTACGCCGGTTCGATTCCGACCCAGGCCTCCATGAGTAAGCACTAAAGCCCTGAGAAATCAGGGCTTTTTTGTTTTCTGCGATTTCTCATCGGCCCGCAGTCCCCGATTCAGAGGGCAAAAGGCGCGGTTGACACTCGTTTTCCAGTGGCTGACTCGCGTTGGCATGCGCAGAGTGCGCGCACGCGAGTACAAATACTCGCTGCGCAGGCGAGTAAGCAGCAGGCAAGCCCTGTTGTCAGCTGCAGATGCGTGCGACGATTTCATTTTCGAGGTGCGCGAATGCGCGCCACTCGATTGCCTGCAACTGGCTGCGTTGTGCAGGTGGCAACGCGCCAGTCAGCATCGCTGCACCGAAGTCGCTCAGTACTGCCTCGCCGGTGGCTGGGTTCCACAGAATATTGTGGGCGTACAGGTCGCCATGCAGCACGCCCTGCGCATGCAGATGGGTGAGCGCCGCGCGGATGCAGCCCAGCAGGCGCTCGGTGATGGCAGGCGTAAAGCGCGCATGCGTTGCATAGACATCGCGCGTGCAGCTGGAAAGGCTGGGCGGGCCGGCCAGGTTGACGTAAACCGGTGGAAGCAAAGGCAATGCAACTGCCAAGCGGCCTGTCGTGTGGCCTTCAACCACCTCCAGCGGGGTAAGCAGGTTCGGGTGGCCAGCGGCAACCAAGCCTGCGGCGAGTTCTGACTGCGGCGTGCCATCGCTGGTAAATGCCGCCTTGAATACTTTGACGGCAATCGTTTCATTGCTGTGCTTGAGGGTGGCGCGGTGGATGTGCCCACTCGCCCCTTCGCCCAGCAGCTCGCCGATATCCAGATCGTCGTAGTGGATGGCGTGGTGATGCGCTTCCACCAATGCGGCGTGTTCGGCGTCCGCAGTCAGTGGATTGCCGGCCAACGCCGGCCAGGCCAGGTTTGGCAATGCAAGCACGGTTGCTGGAATTTCATTGAAATGGTTGCTGGCTATCCGCAACAGCTCCAGTGCTTTGCAATTGCTCAGGTCAGGTAGTGCAGTGAGCTGGTTGCAGGAGAGCATAAGCTTCTGCAGCCGTGGGCGCTGGCCAAGTTCTGCGGGTAATTCACTGAGCTGGTTGTCGGTGAGAATCAGCCAGCGAAGCCGTGCTGGCAGGCTGCGTTCGGATACCTGCGCAATCTCACAGGCCTTGAAGCCGACCATTTCGAGCTGCTCGCAGTCGCCAAGTGCAACCGGCAAATGCGTAAACGGGTTGTTGGAGCAGAACAGGATGCGCAGCTTGCGCAGTCGCTGCAGGTCATCGGGCAAGGAGGTGAGTTGGTTGCCGGAGAGGTCCAATACTTCCAGCGTCTCGGCCAAGGCGAACAGCGCCTGCGGGAATTCGGTCAGGCCCAGGTTGACCAGTCGAACAGCGTTGGCGCCGACAAGGGCGCCGCTTTTGAGATCTTCAAGGGTATGCATGCAGTGCGAGTGTACCGGCTCCAACACAAGGCTTTTGTGGGAGCGGCGTAAGCCGCGAAGCCGATAGATCATCAGATGGCAGGGATGTCCATGGTTCAAGCAATGTCAACTTCGCGGCTTACGCCGCTCCCACAGCCTCTACATGCTGCGCCCGGCTAAATGCTTGCAGCGGTGAATGCCGCCAGGACGAAGCACAGCAACGTGATGCCGGCGAACGCCAACGGCTTGATGCGCAATCCGGGGGGGGCGGTATCGCCATCGTTGGCTGGACGGGCGCGATGGATCAGCTCCAGTGGGTAGTGCTTGCTGGCCATCACATCGTCACAGGCATCCATGCAGTTGCCGCATTCGATGCAGCTGCTGGAGCGACCATTGCGGATATCCAGCCCGATCGGGCAGGCCGCAACGCAGGCACCGCAATCGGTGCAGTCCCCGAGGTGGACCGGACTGAACTTGGGCATGGCGCCGGCAATGGCTGGGTGGGCGGCGCGGAATACATAGTCGGCCGCAGTGCTTGCATCGAGCAGGCCGCGTGAACGATGCAATACGCTGGCGTTGTCCTGGCCGCGCTCGCCACGTGGCTCACCGCGCGGCGCGTTGTATTGGATGCAGGGCGTGCGTGCATCGGCAATCAGTGGCTGCACGCGGCTGTAAGGGCAGAGATAGCTGCAGACCTGTTCGTGCAGATACACCACGTTTGCCCAGGTGGCCAGGCCGTAGAAGCTGATCCAGAAGAATTCCCAGCCACTGAGCGTAAGTGTGAGTACGCCGTGCGCCAGCTCTGCGATAGGCGTGAAGTAGCCCACAAAGCTGATGCCGGTCCACAGCGAGATTGCCGCCCACAGTGTGTGTCGAAGTGGTGTTCCCAGTGGCTTCGCCCTGCCTTTGAAATCGGTCAGGCGGGTCAGTCTGCGGAACAGGCGGGTCAACACCGTCTGTGGGCAGGCATAGGTGCACCACAGGCGCCCGTAGAGGCTGGTGGCAAGGCAAAGCAGGGCCAGTGTGGCCAAGGCAAGCCAGAGCAGTGGTATTGACTGCTCCGGTTGCATCGAGATGCCGGTGACCTGGAACTGGCGTGCATCGATGTCGAGCAGCAGCCAGGGTTTGCCGCCCCAGTGCAGCCAAGGCAGGCCATAGAACGCCGCCAGCATCGCCAGGCTGGTGAGCTGGCGGAACCTGTCGCGCCTGCGCGCGGTGCCGGCGCTGGCTTCGCCGATGCTGCGCACAGGCTTCATTCGAAGACTTCCTCCTGCTCGCGCGCGGGACGCAATAGCAGCGCTGTCACTGCGCACGCGCACAAGGTGCCAACCCAGAACATGAAGAAACCCAGCGAATAGCCAACTTCACGGCTGATCACGTGCTGCGGGAAGCTGATCTGCTGCAGTTCCAGCGGGTCGATGAACGCAAAGAACACCGCCGACATCACCGCTGCGGTAAAAAAGCTGGGCCACGCCACGGCACCCAGGCGTTGAATCAATGGCAGCGGGCGGCGGATGTTGGAGTCGGCAGAAACGGTCATTTTGGATTCCCGGGGGCCTCTTGGCGAAGGAATAGAATCGGGTTGGCAGCACTGCGGTTCGGCGCCAGCTGGTGACCCGGTGTGCAAGGCTAGGGGCTGTGCCGGCGTGCGTCGTTGATCCTGATCAAGCAGGGCGTTGCCGGATGTAGTCAGTTCGGGCTAGGCAACAGGAGGTGGGTTGTGCGGGCTGGACCGGATGTGTGTAGTGAGGAAGAGGTGGAGCTGCTGGTGCGGCGTTTCTACGCGCGGGTGCGCGAGGACGCGGTACTGGGGCCGATATTCGAGGCGCGGGTGCACGACTGGGAGGCGCATCTACAACAACTGATCGACTTTTGGTCGGCCCTGCTGCGTGGAACCTCGCGCTTCAATGGCGCACCCATGCCCAAGCACCTGGCCATCCCCGGGCTGGAATGGCCGATGTTTGAGCGCTGGTTGGCGTTGTTTGCACAGACCACGGCAGAGCTGGGCAACCCGGCGATGCAGGCCTTGGCGGATGAGGCGGCCGGGCGGGTGGCCGGCTCCATCTGGCGTCGATACCACGCCCCTTCGTTCCCGATACTCTGAACGGATGCCGGGTTGGGCCCGTTCATGAATAGGTGAATTGATCTAACTCAAGGCGATGATGCCTGGGCGGGGGCAAGCTGGCGCCATGAACATGCCGCTGCCAACCTCAAATGCCCTTGGCTGGACCTTCGACGCGGACCTGCTGCGCCGGCATGACCGGCCGGGTCCACGCTACACGTCCTATCCAACCGCCCCGCATTTTCATGATGGTTATGGGCAGGCGCAGTTCTGTGCGGCGGTAGCGCGCAGCAACGCGGTGGGGCGGCCGATGTCGCTGTATGTGCATGTGCCGTACTGCAGCAGCCCGTGTTTCTACTGTGGCTGCAACCGCGTGATCAGCCGCGACCGCAGCAAGGGCGAACGCTATGTCGATCAGCTGCTGGTTGAGGCGGACTGGCTTGCGCCGCTGTTTGCACGCGAGCGCGAAGTGGTGCAGCTGCATCTGGGCGGTGGCACGCCCAACTTCCTGGCCCCTGATCAGCTGCGTCGATTGATTGGCGGGCTGGAAAAACTGTTCAATTTCAGCCAAAGCAGTGCTCGTGATTTCTCGATCGAACTGGACCCGCGCTCGGTCAGCGTCGACGACATCGGTGTGCTGGCAGAGCTGGGTTTCAATCGCGCAAGCCTGGGCATCCAGGACTTCGACCCGCAGGTGCAACAGGCGATCAATCGCGTGCAAGACGTGGATGAGACGATGGCCATCATCCAGGCCTGCCGTGACCATGGCATGCGCTCGGTGAATGTGGACCTGATCTATGGTCTGCCGCTGCAGACGCTTGCCGGGTTTGGCCGCACGCTGGATACGGTAATCCAGGCGCGCCCTGATCGGCTGGCGATTTACGGCTACGCGCACCTGCCGCATATGTTCAAGGCGCAGCGCCAGATCCAGGACCGCGATCTGCCCGACCCGGAGCAGAAGCTGGCGCTGCTGGGGCTGGCCGTCGATCGGCTGTCGGCGGCTGGTTACCAGTACATAGGCATGGATCATTTCGCGCTGCCGGAAGAAGACCTGTCGCGTGCGCAGCGTGCTGGCAGCCTGCATCGCAACTTCATGGGCTATACCACCCATGCCGACAGCGATCTGTTGGGGCTGGGCGTCAGTGCGATCAGTCATATCGATAGCAGCTACAGTCAGAATCCGCGCGATCTCAAGGACTGGGAAGCAAAAATTGCCGAGGGCGGCGTGCCGGTATGGCGCGGATTGGAACTGGATGGGGACGACATGCTGCGCGCGGAGCTGATCCAGCAGTTGATGTGCCATGGCAGCGTGGATGGCCGTGCGCTGGCGCGCCGGCATGATGTCGATTTCGACATCTACTTTGCCGAGGAGCTGATTGCACTGCGGCATCTGCAGGATGACGGCTTGGCCAGTTACAACGATGGCGTGGTCGCAGCCACCGAGCAGGGCCGGCCCTTGCTGCGCCTGATCGCGATGTGCTTTGACCGCTATCTGAAGGCCGCGCAGCAGCCAGCACGCTACTCGCGGGCCATCGGCTGAGGCCTTGCTTGCGGCGGGTTCGGCACCGCCGCCAATCTTCGTGATTCACAATTGGGCCGCAATCAGGCACGCTATTGCGATGCCCGGATGGCGAAACTGGTAGACGCATCGGACTTAAAATCCGCCGGCCGCAAGGCCTTGCCGGTTCGATTCCGGCTCCGGGCACCAGTTCGCAACCTCAGGGGATGGCATGGGCGCCGAGATCACCGCCGCGGCAACGCCGCAGATCGCAATCATCGGCTTGGGCTATGTTGGCCTGCCATTGGCCGTCGAGTTCGGTAAAACGCTCGATACCCTGGGTTACGACATCGATATCGCCCGCGTTGCAGAGTTGCAGGCCGGGCACGACCATACGCTGGAACTGGACGACGCTGAGCTGAGCGCGGCGCTGCATGCGCGCTACACCGCGGACAAGGCCGAGCTGGCCGGGCGCAATGTTTTCATCGTCACCGTGCCCACGCCGATCGATGCTTACGAGCAGCCTGATCTTGCGCCGCTGCGCAGTGCCAGTGCGCTGATTGCTGCGGTGCTCAAGCGTGGTGATCTGGTGATCTACGAGTCCACCGTATATCCGGGTACTACTGAAGAGGTCTGCGTACCGCTGCTGGAGCAGGGCTCCGGGCTGCGTTTCAACCAGGATTTCTATTGCGGCTACAGCCCGGAGCGGATCAACCCAGGCGATCGCCAGCGCCGTTTGCCGGATATCAAGAAGATCACATCAGGCTCCACGTCCGAGGCCGCCGCAGTGGTTGATGCCTTGTATCGGCGCATCATCACGGCTGGCACCTGGCCGGCGTCGTCGCTGCGCGTGGCCGAGGCGGCCAAGGTGGTGGAGAACATCCAGCGCGACGTGAACATTGCCCTGGTCAACGAACTGGCGCTGATCTTCGACAAGCTGGGCATCGACACGTTGGATGTGCTGGAAGCGGCAGGCACCAAGTGGAATTTCCTGCCGTTCCGGCCCGGCATGGTTGGCGGGCACTGCATTGGCGTTGATCCCTACTACCTGCTGCATAAATCCGAGAGCGTGGGTTACCACCCGGATCTGATCCACACCGCGCGCCAGGTCAACAACCGTGTGGTGGCGCACGTGGTCACCCGTGTACGTGGCCTGCTCGAAGGAAAGAACAAGCCGTTGCAGAACGCGCGTGTGCTGGTGCTGGGGGTAACGTTCAAGGAGGATTGCCCTGACCTGCGCAACAGCCGTGGGCTGGACCTGGTGCAGATGTTTGCCGCAGCCGGTGCAAAGGTCGATGCGTTTGATCCCTGGGCCGATCCGCGCAATGCGCACGACATGGGCGGTGTAGAGCTTGTGAAGGCGCCGCAGCGAGGTGTCTACGACGCCGTGGTCCTGGCCGTGGCGCACCAGCAGTTCCGTGCCTTCGACGAGGGGCAGATCCGTGCCCTGGGTGTGCCGGACATGGTGGTCTACGACGTGAAATCGGCCTGGCCGAGGCAAGTAGTGGACGACCGGTTGTAGAATCCGCCATCCGTGTAGTTCGAGGACGGTAATGCATCGTTATCTGGTTTATGTGCTGGCACTGATCCTGCTGCCAGTATCACTGGCGCTGGCTACCCACTGGCCTGCTTGGTACTGGGGCGTTGGCCTGTTCGGCCTGATGGCGGTGCTCGGCACCTGGGATGTGTTGCAGCGGCGCAGCGTGCTGCGTCGCAACTACCCGGTGTTGGCGCATTTCCGCTACGGCTTCGAATCCATCGGCCCGGAGATCCGCCAGTATTTCGTGCAGAGCGATCTGGAAGACGTGCCGTTCTCGCGGCAGCAGCGTCAGCTGATCTATCAGCGTTCACGCAATGAGATGGATGTGGTCCCGTTCGGGACGCTGCGTAGCGCGTATGCGGTGGACTACGAATGGATCAATCATTCGCTGGCGCCTACCAGTATTGCGCACCACGATTTCCGTGTGGTGATCGGGCCTGACTGCGCCAAGCCTTATTCGGCCAGTGTGTTCAATATCTCGGCGATGAGCTTTGGTTCCTTGTCGGCCAACGCGATCCGCGCGCTGAACAAGGGCGCCAAACTTGGTGGCTTCTGCCACGACACCGGTGAAGGTTCGATCTCGCCGTATCACCGTGAGAATGGCGGTGATTTGGTCTGGGAAATCGGCTCGGGCTATTTCGGTTGCCGCGATGACAACGGCCGCTTCAGCGAAGAGCGCTTTGTCGAGAATGCGAGCTCCGATCAGGTCAAGATGATCGAGATCAAGTTGTCGCAGGGTGCCAAGCCGGGCCACGGCGGTGTGTTGCCGGCGGCCAAGGTCAGTGCTGAAATTTCCGCGACGCGCGGCGTGCCGATGGGCGTGGATTGCGTATCGCCATCCAAGCATTCAGCGTTCTCCACACCGATTGAACTGCTGCAGTTCGTTGCGCGCCTGCGCGAGCTGTCCGGCGGCAAGCCGGTTGGTTTCAAGTTGGCCATCGGCCATCCGTGGGAATGGTTCGGCATCGCCAAGGCGATGCTGGAAACCGGGATGCTGCCGGACTACATCGTGGTCGACGGTGCCGAAGGCGGCACTGGCGCGGCTCCGGCCGAGTTCATCGATCACGTAGGCGTGCCGATGAACGAGGCGCTGATCCTGGTGCACAACACCTTGGTGGGGCTTGGCCTGCGTGATCGCATTCGATTGGGTGCGGCCGGCAAGGTCACCACGGCCTTCGATATCGCCCGTACCATCGCTTTGGGTGCGGACTGGTGCAATGCCGGGCGCGGTTATATGTTCGCGCTGGGCTGCATCCAGTCGTTGAGTTGCCACAATGACAAATGCCCGACCGGCATTGCTACCCAGGACCCGAGCCGTTGGCGTCATCTGGAGCCGGTCGACAAGGGCCAGCGGGTGTTCAATTACCACCAGAACACCATGCGCGCGCTACGTGACCTGCTCGGGGCTGCTGGCTTGCACGATACCTCCGAGCTGGGTCCGGAGCACATTCTTCGCCGCGTATCGCCGGTGGAGATCCGCTCGCTGGCCAGCCTGTACCGTTATCTCGAACCAGGCGAATTGTTGAACAAGGTGCCAGAGCACACTGTGTTCCGCGAGTATTGGGCCGAGGCGCGCAGTGATTCGTTCACCCCGCCAGCCCGGATTGCGGCGTTGCGTACCAGCAAGATGCGTTGATCCTCGGCAGCCTGTAGGAGCGGCGTGAGCCGCGAAGCCCGCAGCGATGAAACTGCGGGCTTTTTTGTGGTCGGATTGATTTTCAGCTTCGCGGCTTACGCCGCTCCTACAAGGGGCGACGTTATCGGTAAGGCCTCTGCCGACCATGGGTCGGCACTACGGGGCGACGTTATCGGTGAAGTCGCTGCCGACCATGGGTCGGCACTACAACCAGCGGATCACACCTTCTGCGGCACGTTGGCCGCTGGCATAACAGGCGGTCAGCAGGTAGCCGCCGGTTGGGGCTTCCCAGTCCAGCATTTCGCCCGCGCAGAACACGCCTGGTTGCGCGCTGAGCATCAGCCCGCCATCCATCGCTTCGAGCTTCACGCCGCCAGCCGTGCTGATGGTTTCGGCCATCGGTCGCGGGCGTAGCAGCTGCAATGGCAGGCGTTTGAGCGTGCGTGCAACGGCTTCCAGATCGTTGCCGGCGTCCTTGCCCAGCACTTCAAACAACAGTCCTGCCTTGGCCGCATCCAGGCCAGCGGCGCGGCGCAGGTGTTCGCCGAAGCTGCGGCCCTTGCGGGCGCGGCCGAGATCGGCGAGCAGGCGGGCTTCGTCGCGGCCGGGTACCAGATCCAGTTCCAGCGTCACCGCACCATCGCGATTGAGGGTTTCGCGCAGGTCAGCGGCCAACGCATAGATCAGGCTGCCTTCAATGCCGTACTGACTGACCACGCATTCGCCTTGCAGCGATTGCGGCTGGCCCTGCAGGTCGGTCCAGTGTGCAACGACAGGCTTGATCGGTGCACCGGCATGGCGGTCGCGGAAATGGGCAGTCCAGTCGATGTCGAAGCCACAGTTGGCCGATTGCAGCGGCGCGGTATCGACGCCGCGTTCCTGCAGCACCGACATCCAGTTGCCGTCAGAGCCCAACTCCGGCCAACTGCCGCCGCCCAGCGCCAATACCGTGGCATCGGCGCGCACACTGATCTCGCCATCGGCGGTGGCCATGCGCAGGCTGCCGTCCGGGTTCCAGCCCAGCCAGCGGTGCTGCACGTGGAAGCGCACGCCTTGCTCCTTCAACCGGCGAACCCAGCCGCGCAGCAGCGGTGCTGCCTTACGGTCCACCGGAAACACGCGTCCGGAACTGCCGACATAGGTTTCCACACCAAAACCCTGCGCCCAGCGGCGCAGTGCTTCGGAATCAAAGCCGTCCAGCCATGCGCCAACTTCGGCCTGGCGTTCGCGGTAACGACTGTCGAACAGTGGGCGCGGGTCGGAATGGGTGAGGTTGAGCCCACCCTTGCCGGCGATCAGGAACTTGCGACCGGGCGAGCCCTTGGCCTCGTACAGGTTGACCGCCAAGCCAGCGGCACGCAGATGCTCTGCGGCAAACAGGCCGGCCGGGCCGCCGCCAATGACGGCGACGGTTTTATCAGCGAGGTTTGACATCAAGCAGTTCTACATCGAAGACCAGCGAGGAGCCGGCCGGGATCGGGCCAACGCCACGGTTGCCATAGCCGTATTCGGCCGGAATCATCAGGGTGCGCTTGCCGCCAACCTTCATGCCAGCCACGCCTTCGTCCCAGCCGCGGATGACCTGCTTGTCGCCCAGGTTGAAGCTGAACGGCTCGCCGCGATCCAGCGAGCTGTCGAACTTCTCGCCGTGTTTGTCGGGCTTGCGCTCGTCGTAGATCCAGCCGGTGTAATGCACGCTGACCTTGCTGCCGGCCACCGCTTCAGCGCCGTTGCCGGCTACGGTGTCGATCTGCTCGAACTTGGCAATGGTGCCGCCAGGAGGTGGGCCCGGCGGGGTGCAGCCGGCGGCCAACAGGGACAGCAGCAGCGGGATGAACAGACGGCGCATGGTGCGCTCCGTTGGAAATGGGCGTGCAGGGTAGCGCATCGCTGCCGGGTATCATTGCGGCATGGCCAAACTGCTGCTCAATCTACGTAATGTCGGTGACGACGAAAGCTTCGAGGTCGGCGAACTGCTCGACCGCAATGGCATCGCCTGGTATCGCACCGAGCCCAGCCCTTGGGGTATTTCCAATGGCGGCATCTGGCTGCGCGAGAACGATGATCTGCCGCGTGCGAAAGGTTTGATGGCGAGCTATCAAGCTGAACGCGGGCAGCGGGTGCGTGACGAGCGGGAGGCGGCGCTGCGCGATGGTAGTGCGGAGACGTTCGGGTCGATGTTGCGCAGCCGGCCATTATTCGTGGTGGCGGTGTTGCTGGGCATGGTGGTTGTGTCGGCCTTGGTGCTGCTGCCGTACTTCCTGTTGCGGGGGTGATGGCTTTCAGCTCCCTCCCTTGCTCCGCAGGAGGAGGGGAGGGTTGGGGAGGGGTTGGCCTTTGGGCTTTTCAGGCAATGCCAGCTTCGCGGCTTACGCCGCTCCCACAACGCCCGTGGGGCCGGTCGTTTAAACTATGCGCATGATCGTCAATACCGCTGCCTACCTTTTTGTTCCGCTGGCTGATGCCGAAGCATTGACCGCCACCTTGCATGAACGCGCTAAAGCGCTGGAGCTGCGCGGTACCATCCTGATCGCGGAGGAGGGCATCAACCTGTTCCTTGCCGGCAGCAGTGAAGGTATCGAGGGCTTCTACGGCCAGCTCAAGACCGATGCACGCTTTGCCGACATGCGCATCAAATACAGCCACAGCCAGATGCAGCCGTTCGCCAGGCTGAAGGCCAAGTTCAAGTCGGAAATCATCAGCTTCCGCCGCGAAGACGGGCAACCGCTGGATTACCCGCGCGCGCCCAGCGTGGCCCCGGCCACCGTGCAGCGTTGGTTGCGGCAGGGCCATGACGACGACGGCAAGCGCGTGGTGATGCTGGATACCCGCAACTGGCAGGAATTCGCCCATGGCACCTTCGAGGGCGCGCTGACGCTGCCGATCGCCAAGTTCACCGATCTGCCGGCCGCACTGGAGCCTCATCGCGAGTCGTTGGCCGACGCCACCGTGGTCAGCTTTTGCACCGGCGGCATCCGTTGTGAAAAGGCCGCGCTGTGGATGCAGAACGACGGCATGCACAACGTGCTACAGCTGGAAGGTGGCATCCTCGGTTACTTCGAGGAAGTGGGTGGCGAGGGCTATGACGGCCGCTGTTTCGTGTTTGATGAACGCGTAGCGCTGGATGCACAGCTGCAGCCGCTGGTGGACCGGCAGGACGAAGCCCAGGCCTGATCCCGCACGGGCAGGGCGTGGGAAACAGTGTCCCGATCGAAGTCGTGGTGACTGCATGGAGAATGCGAGGACGAACCCCATGTCCTTCGTATCGTCCATGGAGACCGCAGAATGACCCCCCTTTCCATCCTTGACCTGGCCCCGGTCTGCGAGGGCTCAACCCCGCAGCAGGCGTTTGCCAATATGCTGGAGCTGGCCCAGCATGCAGACCGCTGGGGCTATCACCGCTATTGGCTGGCCGAGCACCACAACATGCCCGGCATCGCCAGTGCCGCGACCGCGGTGCTGATCGGGCATGTGGCCGGTGGCACTTCGCGCATCCGCGTGGGTTCGGGTGGGGTGATGCTGCCCAATCATTCGCCGTTGCAGGTGGCCGAACAGTTCGGCACCTTGGCCTCGCTGTACCCGGACCGTATCGATCTGGGGCTGGGCCGGGCGCCCGGCACCGACCAACCCACCGCGCGTGCCTTGCGCCGTTACTTCGACAGCGCCGACCAGTTCCCGCAGGATGTCGCCGAACTGCTGCACTACTTCGCGCCGGTACAGCCCGGGCAGTCGGTGCAGGCCGTGCCCGGTGGCGGCATTCCGGTGCCGGTCTGGCTGCTGGGCTCGAGTCTGTTCAGCGCCCGCTTGGCGGCGGCGATGGGCCTGCCGTTTGCGTTTGCCTCGCACTTCGCCCCGGATGCGATGGATGAAGCGCTGGCCTTGTATCGCCGCGACTTCCGTCCTTCCGAGCACTTGCAGGCGCCTTACGCGATTCTGGCCTTGAATGTGGTGGCCAGCGAATCGGAGGCCGAATCGAAGCGCTTGTTCACCAGCCTGCAGCAGACCTTCGTCAATCTTCGGCGCGGTACGCCCGGGCGTATCCCGCCGCCGGTGGATGACATCGAGGCGTTCTGGGCGCCGCACGAAAAGGCGGGTGTCGAGCGTGCCTTGGCCTGCAGCATCGTCGGTGATTCGGCGCAGGTGGCCGAGGGCTTGGCGGCCTTCGTCGAGCGCCATCGCCCGGATGAAATGATGTTGGCCGCCAACATCTATGACCCTGCGGCGCGCTTGCGTTCGTTTGATCTGGCGATGCAGGCCTGGCAACGGGTGGGCGCGGCGTAAGTCTTGCGCTCCCTCCCTTTCGCGCAGCGAAGGGGAGGGTTGGGGAGGGGTTTGTTTTGCTGGTAAAGCCCCCGCCGAGCATGGCTCGGCACTACGCTTCTGCTCCCTCCCTTTCGCGTAGCGAAGGGGAGGGTTGGGGAGGGGTTTGCTTTTGCTGGTAAAGCTTCTTGCCGAGCATGACTCGGCACTACCACCTGCCGTGGGCCGTCAACTGGTCATGCGCTCGAACAGCGCGATGCTTTCGCTGATCAGCTGGCCGGAGCCGAAGCCGAAGAACAGGCCGGCGGCAATCGCGCCGAGCCAGTTGAACAGCATCAGCGCGCCATCGCGTTCGAGCAGGGCCAGCGCAAACAGCAGCAGCTGGAAGCCGAACAGGTAGTTGGTGAACGGAATCGGCAGCGACAACAGCAGGCCGACCAGCAACAACAGCACGCCGGTCAGCATGCGCGCCGGGAGCGGCACGATGAGCACCGCCAGCCGAGGCTTCAACATCCGGTCCAGGCGTTGCAGCGGTCGGCTGATCCTGCTCAGGAACTTGTGCACGGTGCTGCGCTTGGGGCCGCGGCGGGCAATGAAGCCTGGCAGCCATGGCCGCGACATGCCGAACAACAATTGGCTGCCGATCAGAAACACCAGCGGACTGCTGACCGCGCCGCCTATGCCCGGGATCGGGATGAAGGCAGGCAGGATGGCGATGAACAGGAAGACGCCGAAGGCGCTCTGCTCCAGTCCTTGCAGAACCTTACCCAGCGGCAGATGTTCATCCGGGTCGCCGCGTTCAAACATCGCCAGCAGGGTGCGGATGCCTTCGTTGCGGTAGCCGCCGGTCTCGGTCCTGCAGGTGTCCGGCACGCTGCCGTCCGGGTCAACCGGTGGTGTCATCGGCGTCTTCTTCCGGCAGCCTGCGCAGCAGCAGCTTGTCGATGCGAGCACCGTCCAGGTCGACGATCTCGATGCGCCAGCCGGCCCAGTCGAAGTATTCGCTCGCGTGCGGTATGCGGCCGAAGTAGTGCATGCACATGCCGGCTATGGTGTAGTAATCGCCTTCCTCGGCATCCGGCAGCTCGGCGCCGTTCATCAGCTCCTGCAGGTCATCCACCGGCAGCGAGCCGTCGACCAGCAACGAGCCGTCTTCGCGGGTCACGACCAGAGCGTCATCGTCGGTGTTCTCGGTGGCCTGCAGGCGGCCAACCACGGCGCCCATCAGGTCGGAGATGGTCACCAGGCCCTGGATTTCGCCGTACTCGTCCACCACAAGCGCCATTGACTGGTGCTCCTCGCGGAAGATCTCCAGCAGCTTCATCGCGTGGGTGGACTCGGAGACGTACAGCGTCTCGCGCAGGTTCTCGAACAGGTTGTGGCTGCCGCCACTGAGGCGGGTGACCAGGCTCTTGACCTCAAGAATGCCGGCGATGTCCTGGTCGTTGCCGCGATACACGGGATAGCGCGAGAACGAATGGTCGCGCATGGCGGACAGGTTCTTTTCCGGGCCAGCGTTGGTGTCCAGCCAGGCGATGCGGTTGCGCGGGGTCATCAGGCTGTCGGCGGTGCGGTCGCCCAGGCGCATGACTCGGTTCATCATGTCGCGCTCGTGGCTGTCGATCACGCCCTGCTCGTGGCTTTCGGCCACCAGCATGCGGATTTCCTCTTCACTGACCGAGGCCGATTCGGTTTTGCCCAGGCCGAGCAGGCGCAGTACCAGTCGGGTCGAGTGCGACAGCAGCCAGACGCCGGGGGCGGCAATGCGTGCCAGCCAGCTCATCGGCACCGCGACAATGCCGGCGATGTCCTCGGAGCGGGTCAAAGCGACGCGCTTGGGTACCAGTTCGCCGAAGATAAGCGTCAGATAGGTGATCAGTGCGACTGCCAGGGTCTTGCCGAGGAACTCGGACCACGGCTGCACCGCACCGAACAGCGAGAAGTTGGCTGACAGGGCCGGGAAGAACGCCTGCAGGTGCTGGGCGATGGCGCCGCCGATCGCGTCGCCACCGTACACGCCGGTCAGGATGCCGATCAGGGTGATGCCGATCTGCACCGTGGACAGGAAGTTCTCGGGTTTCTCGGACAGGGCCAGGGCGCGTGCGGCGCGCTTGCTGGAGCCAGCCAGCTGCTTGAGGCGGCTCTTGCGCGAGGTCATGACCGACATCTCGGACATGGCAAAGAACCCGTTCAGCAGAATCAGGGCCAGGACGATAAAAAATTCAAACACGGGTCTCTCCCCGGGTTGGTGACAGGGAGGGCGGGTGCTTGCGGCTGCGGCGGGCGCTCAGGGGCGGGATCCGGCGCTGTGGCGGGGGATAAGGGTCGTCTTCCATAGGGTGCACCGCGAGGGCGCTGGGCGATATTAGCAAACCGCCGGGGCCGAGGTGGGGCCGCCCGTTCACATTTCTGGGCTAAAAAACTCGCCGGGAATACCCTGAATGCCATCTAGCCGTCATAATTCGCCCCTGATGCCGTCCCTCCCGCGACGGCGAATAGGCTCCCCATGTTTTCGTTGCAGACCATCTTTGGCTCCGGCAAGCAGTTCTACACCTACCTCGACGAGGCCGCGCAGGCCGCCTATGACGGTGCCAAGGCACTGCACAGCATGATGCGCGAGGCCGATCGTCAGCCGGCGCTGGATGCATTCAAGCTCGCCCGTCTGCGCGAACGCGCCGCCTCGGACAAGATCAGCCAGGCACTGGTTGACAGTTTCATGACCCCGATCGAGCGTGAGGACATCGAAGCGCTGGGTTCGGCGCTGTACAAGATTCCCAAGCAGATCGAGAAGTTTGCCGACCGTTACTCGCTGGCCGTACAGCATCTGGACCAGATCGACTTCGCCCCGCGCGCAGCGATGCTGGAGCAGGCCGCAGGTGTGGTGGTGGAAATGGTCAACGACCTGCGCCACATGAACCTGGACCGCATGACCGCGCTCAACGAGAAGCTGCGTTCGCTGGAGAACGAGGCTGACCGTCTGATGCTGGAGCTGTACCGCGACATCTACTCCGGTCGCTTGGACAACCTGCAGATGTTCCTGCTCAAGGAATTCTTCGAGATCCTGGAAAAGGCCATCGACCGTTGCCGCGAAGCCGGCGTGGTGGCTTACCAGATCGTGCTCAAGAACAGCTGACGGGGACGCTCTATGCTCACCCTCGTCCTGGTGGTGATTCTGGCCGCGCTCGTCTTCGAGTTCATCAACGGCTTCCACGACACCGCCAATTCAATCGCCACCGTGGTGGCAACCAAGGTCCTGTCGCCCGGTTGGGCGGTGATGTTGGCCGCTTTCATGAACCTGATCGGCGCGCTGACCGGCACCGCCGTCGCGCTGACCATCGCCAATGGCCTGCTCAACACCGATGTAGTCGATGTGACCCCGCAGGTGATTCTGTGCGCGTTGCTCGGCGGCATCGTCTGGAACCTGATCACCTGGTGGAAAGGCCTGCCGTCCTCGTCCTCGCACGCGCTGATTGGTGGTCTGTGCGGTGCGGGTCTGGCCGCTGCGCATAACAATTGGGATGCGCTGATCTGGTCGCAGAACCTCGGCAACTGGGCGCAGAACAAGGGCCTGTTGTGGAAGGTGTTCGTACCGATGATCACTTCGCCGATTGCCGGTTTCCTGCTCGGTATCGTGGTGATGTGTCTGTTGTGGGCGATCATCGCCGGCATGTCCCGCGTCGGCGGTGTGCTCGGTCGGCTGGCGCGCCCGCGTTGGGTCAATGCTTTCTTCGGCAAGGCGCAGATCGTCTCTGCGGCTTACATGGGCTTTGCCCATGGTCACAACGATGCGCAGAAGACCATGGGCATCATCGCGATGACCTTGGTTGGTGCCGAGGCCGCCGGTGCGTTGAACGACCTGCCGTCGTGGCTGGCCTTCATGCACCCCAATGCCAATGCTGGCAACGGCATCGCCATGTGGATCGTGCTGACCTGTGCGGTGGTGATGGCAGCCGGTACTGCCTCCGGTGGCTGGAAGATCATCAAGACCCTGGGTCACAAGATGGTCAAGCTGCACCCGATCCACGGTTTTGCCGCGGAGACCAGCTCGGCCACGATCCTGACCCTGGCTGCGCACTTCGGCATGCCGGTCTCGACCACCCACAGCATCTCCACCGCGATCATGGGCGTTGGCTTCGCCAAGAACCCGAAGTCGCTGCGTCTGGGCGTGATTGAACGCATCCTGTGGGCCTGGATCCTGACCATTCCGGCGGCAGGTGGCTGTGCTTACCTGATCCTGCGTCTGTTCGAAATGGTGGGTTGGAACTGAGGATATCGGTTCGCAGCCTGCAAACAGAAACCCGCCAGCGATGGCGGGTTTTTTGTTGGGGCGCAGGCTGCTTTTGTAGGAGCGGCGTAAGCCGCGAAGCAAGCACATCATCAGATGGCAAAAGATCCTGACCCGCCAGCAGCACCAGCTTCGCGGCTTACGCCGCTCCTACAAAAGCGGCGCGCGGGCAACAAAAAGCCCGCCGGTCAGGGCGGGCTTTCGCTGCATTACCTTTGCGCGGATCAGGCTTCCAGCGAAGCCAGATCGCCCTTGCTCTCCAGCCAGCCCTTGCGGTCCGGGGCGCGCTTCTTGGCCAGCAGCATGTCCATCAAGGCCGAGGTCTGCTCGCTGTCGTCCACGGTCAGCTGCACCAGGCGGCGCGTATCCGGATGGATGGTGGATTCGCGCAGCTGCGAGGGGTTCATCTCGCCCAGGCCTTTGAAGCGGGTGACGCTGACTTGACCGCGGATCTTCTCGCGCTCGATCTTGTCCAGCAGCGAGCGCTTCTCTTCTTCGTCCAGCGCATAGAACACCTGCTTGCCCACGTCGACGCGGAACAGCGGCGGCATCGCCACGAACACGTGGCCGGCGTCCACCAGCGACGGGAAGTGACGCAGGAACAGGGCGGCCAGCAAGGTGGCGATGTGCAGGCCGTCGGAGTCGGCGTCGGCCAGGATCACCACCTTGCCGTAACGCAGGCCGGACAGGTCGTCCTTGCCCGGGTCGCAGCCGATGGCGATGGCCAGGTTATGCACTTCTTCCGAAGCGAGTACGCTGCCCGAGGCGACTTCCCAGGTGTTCAGGATCTTGCCGCGCAGCGGCAGAATGGCCTGGAAATCCTTGTCGCGGGCCTGCTTGGCGCTGCCGCCTGCCGAGTCACCTTCCACCAGGAACAGCTCGGTGCGCGATAGGTCCTGGCTGATGCAGTCGGCCAGCTTGCCGGGCAGGGCCGGGCCCTGGGTGACCTTCTTGCGGGTGACCAGCTTTTCGGTCTTCAGGCGAGCGCTGGCGCGCTCGATGGCAATCTGCGCGATCTTCTCGCCCAGTTCCACGTTCTGGTTCAGCAGCAGGCTGAAGGCGTCGTGCACGGCGCCTTCGACGAAGCCGGCGGCCTGGCGCGAGGACAGGCGTTCCTTGGTCTGGCCGCTGAACTGCGGGTCGGTCATCTTCAATGACAGCACGAAAGCGACCCGGTCCCATACATCTTCCGGGGCCAGCTTGACGCCGCGCGGCAGCAGGTTGCGGAAGTCGCAGAACTCGCGCAGCGCCTCGGTCAGGCCGGTGCGCAGGCCGTTGGCGTGGGTGCCGTGCTGGGCGGTCGGGATCAGGTTGACGTAGCTTTCCTGCACCAGCTCGCCTTCCGGCAGCCAGGCCACGGCCCAGTCAACGATCTCGGTTTCCTTCTTGACGCTGCCGGCGAACAGGTCGGCTGGCAGCATTTCGCGTTCGCCCAGCTCTGCCTTCAGGTAGTCGCGCAGGCCGTCTTCGTAATACCAGGTGTCGACTTCGCCGGTGGCTTCGTCGGTCAGCTTGACGGTCAGGCCCGGGCACAACACGGCCTTGGCGCGCAGCAGGTGGCGCAGTGCGCGCACATTGAACTTGGGCGTGTCGAAATACTTGGGGTCGGCCCAGAAACGCAGGCGGGTGCCGGTGTTCTTCTTGCCGACGCTGCCGACCACCTCCAGCGGGCTGGCGCGGTCGCCATCGCGGAAGGTGATGCGGTGCTCGGCGCCATCGCGGCGGATATGGATCTCCACCAGTGTGGACAGGGCGTTGACCACCGATACGCCGACGCCGTGCAGGCCGCCGGAGAAGGTGTAGTTGCGGTTGTTGAACTTGCCGCCGGCATGCAGCCTGGTCAGGATCAGTTCGACGCCCGGGATCTTCTCTTCCGGGTGGATGTCCACCGGCATGCCGCGGCCGTCATCGCTGACCTCGCAGCTGCCATCCTTGAACAGGGTGACTTCCACGGTCTTGGCGTGGCCGGCCAGGGCCTCATCGACCGAGTTGTCGATCACTTCCTGCGCCAGATGGTTCGGGCGGGCAGTGTCGGTATACATGCCAGGACGGCGTTTGACCGGGTCCAGGCCAGAGAGGACTTCGATGTCAGCGGCGTTGTAACGGGCGTTCATGGATCTCGGTAGGGCGCAAATCGACGTGGGAGTGTGCGGTCTGGCGGCGATTTTTGCACGCAGGGCATTCAGGGCCGGGGCAGCTGCGACGAGGTATCCTGTAGCCGGTTCCAAAAAGGCCCGCCATTCCAGGCGGGGCAAGCCGAGGAGGTTTTGGATGAAAACATCAGAATTGCTGGCCCTGGGTGTTGTTGTCGCTGCGGTTGCCGCTGTTCCCTTCGTGATGGCGCAAAGCGCTGACAAGGGCAAGGCTGCCGAGGCTGCGCAGGCTGCCCCGGTCGACAAGGCGCAGAGCGACGCCGAGCAGAAGGCCAAGCGCCGCGCTGCCGCCGCTGCGCAGGACAAGGCCAAGGCTGACCAGCCGGCGCCGCGTGAAGAAGAGGAAGAGGAAGCCCGTCGCCGTCGCTGACGCGGTTTCCCCGAGTTTCAAGGACGCCCCGGCGCAGGTCGGGGCGTCTTTTTTTTAATCCGCCGCATCCAAGTGCTTGGGTGTTTTGGCGACAACCTTTAAACTAGGGCTTTCCGGGAGGCAGTGAGCCGTGACCCCCCTTATTTTTGTTACCGGTGGTGTGGTGTCCTCGCTAGGCAAGGGCATTGCAGCCGCGTCCCTGGCCTCGATTCTCGAGGCGCGTGGCCTGAAGGTCACCATGATGAAGCTGGATCCGTACATCAACGTCGATCCAGGCACGATGAGCCCCTTCCAGCATGGCGAGGTCTATGTCACCGACGACGGTGCCGAGACCGACCTCGATCTGGGTCACTACGAACGTTTCGTCCATAACCGCCTGAGTCGCAAGAACTCGGTGACCACCGGGCGTATCTACGAGAACGTGATCCGCAAGGAGCGCCGTGGTGACTACCTGGGTGCGACCGTGCAGGTCATTCCGCACATCACCGACGAAATCCGCCGCTGCATCGACGAGGCCACTGCTGGCTTCGACGTGGCGCTGGTGGAAATCGGCGGCACCGTTGGCGACATCGAGTCGCTGCCGTTCCTGGAGGCGATCCGCCAGGTGCGCACCGAGCGTGGCCCGGAGAAGGCGCTGTTCATGCATCTCACCCTGGTGCCGTACATCGGTGCGGCTGGTGAGCTGAAGACCAAGCCGACCCAGCATTCGGTCAAGGAACTGCGCTCGATCGGCATCCAGCCGGACGTGCTGCTGTGCCGTTCCGAGCAGGCGATTCCGGATTCGGAGCGCCGCAAGATTTCACTGTTTACCAACGTTTCCGAGCGCGCCGTGATCAGCGTGCCGGACGTGGAAGTGCTGTACCGCGTACCGATGGGCCTGCATGCGCAAGGCCTGGACGAGATCGTGGTCAACCAGCTCAAGCTGGGCGACAAGGCCGGCCCGGCCGATCTGTCCGAGTGGGAGTCGGTGCTGGATGCAGCGCTGCATCCGCTGGACGAAGTCACCATCGCCGTGGTCGGCAAGTACGTCGACCATCAGGATGCGTACAAGTCGGTGGGCGAGGCGCTCAAGCACGGCGGCCTGCGCCAGCGCACCAAGGTCAACCTGAAGTGGCTGGAAGCGCAGGAGCTGGAAGAATCCGGTCTGTCTGCGCTGGAAGGCGTGGACGGCATCCTGGTGCCGGGCGGCTTCGGTGATCGCGGTTTCGAAGGCAAGGTGCTGACCTCGCAGTTCGCCCGTGAGCAGAAGGTGCCGTACTTCGGTATCTGCTACGGCATGCAGGCGGCGGTGGTTGATTTCGCCCGCCATGTGGCCGGTCTGGAAGGTGCCAACAGCACCGAGAACGACCGCCAGTCGCCAAACCCGGTGATCGGCCTGATCACCGAATGGCGTACCGCCACCGGTGAAGTCGAGAAGCGTGACGAGAAGTCCGATCTGGGTGGCACCATGCGTCTGGGTCTGCAGGAGCAGCGCCTGAAGCCGGGCACCCTTGCCCGTGAGCTGTACGGCAAGGACGTGGTGTCCGAGCGTCACCGCCACCGTTACGAGTTCAACAACCGCTACCGCACCCAGTTGGAAGACGCGGGTCTGGTGATCGCAGGCAAGTCGATGGATGACACGCTGGTGGAAGTGGTCGAGCTGCCGCGTGACCAGCACCCGTGGTTCCTGGCCTGCCAGGCACACCCGGAGTTCCTGTCCACCCCGCGTGGCGGCCACCCGTTGTTCATCGGCTTCATCCGCGCCGCGCGCGAGAAGAAGGCCGGCGGCAAGCTGCTGCAGGAAGCCCGCGCCTGAAAGGGTAGTGCCGAGCCATGCTCGGCAGAGGCTTTCCAAGGGTAATCAGCAGGTAGTGCCGAGCCATGCTCGGCAGAGGGCATTACCCGTGGCGTGTGAATGAAGGCGAGCTTCGCTCTCCTTGCCCTCATCCGCCCTTCGGGCACCTTCTCCCACAGGGAGAAGGGCAAGGTGCTCCTCAGACAAGGCCCGCCCAGTGCGGGCCTTGTCCGTTTAGGCAACCCCACGCCGCTTTCAGGCGAAAGCAACGGCCGCGCCAGCCTGCGCTTCGTTTAAACTCCCGGCTGGTTTTTGTGTTTCCCGTCGATAACAGACTCTCCTGAACGAGCCTAGCCCCCAGACATGACCAACATCGCCAAGATCCACGCCCGTGAAATCCTCGACAGCCGTGGCAACCCCACGCTGGAAGCCGAAGTCACCCTGGCCGACGGCTCGTTCGGCCGCGCCGCCGTCCCGTCCGGCGCTTCGACCGGCACCAAGGAGGCCGTGGAGCTGCGCGATGGCGACAAGACCCGCTACCTGGGCAAGGGCGTGCGCAATGCTGTTGGCAACATCAATGGCGCGATCGCCACCGCACTGGCCGGCTTCAATGCCGAAGATCAGGAAGGCCTGGACCGTCGCCTGATCGATCTCGACGGTACCGAAAACAAGGGCCGCCTCGGCGCCAATGCGCTGCTCGGTGTTTCCATGGCCGCTGCCCACGCGGTCGCCGCTTCCAAGAAGCAGGCGCTGTGGCAGTACCTGGCCGCCAAGACCGGCGCTACCCCGTCGCTGCCGGTGCCGATGATGAACATCATCAACGGTGGCGCGCATGCCGATAACAACGTCGACTTCCAGGAATTCATGGTGTTGCCGGTCGGTTTCAGCTCGTTCAGCGAATCGCTGCGTGCGGGTACCGAAATCTTCCACGCGCTCAAGTCGGTGCTGAAGGGCCATGGCCTGAGCACTGCGGTGGGCGATGAAGGCGGCTTCGCGCCGGACTTCCGCAGCAACGTCGAGGCGCTGGATACCATTCTGGAAGCCATCGGCAAAGCTGGCTACAACGCCGGTGAGGACATCCTGCTCGGCCTGGACGTCGCCTCCAGCGAGTTCTACGAGAACGGCAAGTACAACCTGGTCGGCGAGAACAAGCGCTTGACCTCCGAGCAGTTTGTCGACTTCCTTGCCGACTGGAGCGCGCAGTACCCGATCATCAGCATCGAGGACGGCCTGGCCGAGAACGACTGGGCCGGTTGGAAGCTGCTGACCCAGCGCGTCGGCAACAAGGTGCAGCTGGTCGGCGACGATCTGTTCGTCACCAACCCGAAGATCTTCGCCGAAGGCATCGAGTCGGGCACCGCCAACGCCATCCTGATCAAGGTCAACCAGATCGGCACCCTGACCGAGACCCTGGAAGCCATCGCCATGGCCGACAAGGCAGGTTATGCGGCCATCGTCTCGCACCGTTCGGGCGAAACCGAAGACACCACCATCGCCGACATCGCCGTGGCCACCACTGCCACCCAGATCAAGACCGGCTCGCTGTGCCGCAGCGATCGGGTGGCCAAGTACAACCAGCTGCTGCGCATCGAGGAAGCCCTCGGTAGCGGCGCGCGTTATGCCGGCCGTGATGCGTTTGTCTCGCTCAAGCGCTGATCGTCATGCGTAATTGGCGCTGGCTGCTGCTGGTGCTGGCGGTACTGCTGGGTTTGCTGCAGTACCGCTTCTGGTTTGGCCAAGGCAACTCGGGCGAAGTGATGATGCTCGAGGCGCAGGTGGCCAACCAGAAGCGTGACAACGACGGTCTGCAGCAGCGCAATGATTCCCTGGCAGCGGAAGTCCAGGACCTCAAGGATGGCGAGGCTGCCATCGAAGAGCGTGCGCGCAGCGAACTGGGCATGATCAAGCCGGGTGAGAAGTTCTACCGGGTCGTCGAAGACGCGCCGGTAGCGGCTCCGGTGGTGCCACCGGCTTCGGCAACGCATCCGGCGCCCGGGCAGGGTAACCAGCAGTCGCCACCGGAGAACATCCCTTGATCGTGCAGACCTGGGCGGTGGTTCCCGCAGCTGGGCGCGGTGCGCGCTTCGGCGGGCCGGTGCCCAAGCAATACCTGCTGGCCGACGGTGAGCCCTTGCTCGCGCATGCCCTGCAGTCCTTGCTTGCCCATCCCGGCGTGGCCGGGGTGATGGTGGCCATTGCCGAGAACGACGCCGATTGGCCGGGCTGGACCTCGTTTGCCGACAAACCGGTACTGACCTGCGTGGGAGGAGAGACCCGCGCAGCGTCGGTATTGGCGGGCCTTCAAGCGCTGCCGGATAGCGTACGTGCCGATGATTTCGTGCTGGTCCACGATGCCGCGCGGCCAAATCTGGCGGCGAGCGATCTGAGTCGATTGCTGGAAGTGGGGCGTGCTGATCCGGTTGGCGGCATTCTCGCCGCACCGGTGCGCGACACGCTCAAACGTGCTGGCGATGACGGCGGCATTGATCGCACCGAGCCGCGGGAGCGGCTGTGGCGCGCGCTGACCCCGCAGTTGTTCCGTCGCCATCAACTGACCCGCGCGCTGCTTGATGCTGCCGCCGCTGGCGTCGATGTCACCGACGAGGCGATGGCGATGGAGCGGCAGGGCGTGCGCCCGTTGCTGGTCGAAGGCGCGGAAAGCAATTTCAAAGTGACCACCCCGGCCGATCTGGCCCGTTTCGAATTCGAGCTGTCGCGGCGCGGCAGCTGATCCCTTGCCGACGCGTTGGCGTCGGCTCTGCCTAGAAGTACTGCCATGAACTTTTCCGTTTCCTTCCCTCCCATCCGTATCGGCCAAGGCTATGACGTGCATGCCTTCGGTGAGGGCGACCACATCATGCTGGCCGGCGTGCGCGTGCCGCACGGTCGCGGCGTGCTCGCACACAGCGATGGCGATGTGGCCTTGCATGCATTGTGCGATGCCATGCTGGGTGCGCTGGCGCTGGGTGATATCGGCGTGCATTTCCCGCCTTCCGATGATCGCTGGAAGGGCGCGGACAGCAGTCGCTTTGTCAGCCATTGCAATGAATTGCTGCGCGAGCGCGGCTGGCAGGTGGGCAATGTCGATATCACCGTGATCTGCGAGCGGCCCAAGGTGGGTCCGCATGCGCTGGCGATGCGTGAGAAAGTGGCGCAGCTGTTGGAGGTCGATCTGGACCGGGTCAGCATCAAGGCCACCACCAGCGAGAAGCTGGGCTTCACCGGTCGCGAAGAAGGCATTGCCGCGCAGGCCGTAGCCTTGTTGGTGGCCGCATGATCGCGCTGCCGCTGGCTTTTGGCGATCCGGTGCTGACTGCGGCCATCCGCAGCGTGCCGGAAGACTTCCAGGTGGATGAAATTCCCGCGTTCGAAGCGACCGGCGAAGGCGAGCACCTGCTGCTCGACATCCGCAAGCGCGGCGCCAATACCGTGGCCATTGCCAAGCAGTTGGCGCAGTGGGCGGGCGTGCCGGAAATGGGCGTCAGCTATGCCGGGCAGAAGGATCGGCATGCGGTAACCACGCAACGCTTCAGCGTGCACCTGCCCAAGCGCGTCGCGCCGGATCTGGCGCTGTTGGAGTCTGACGAGCTGCACGTGCTGGCATCGACCTGGCACAACCGCAAACTGCAGCGCGGCGCGTTGGCGGGCAACCGCTTCAAGTTGGTGCTGCGCGGGGTGCACGGCGACAAGGCGGCCATCGAAGAACGCCTGCAGATTGTCGCTGCACGCGGCTTGCCGAACTGGTTTGGCGAGCAGCGCTTCGGTCGCGATGGCGGCAATGTGCCGGCAGCGCTGCAGATGTTTGCTGGCCGTCGGGTACGCAAGGATCAGCGCTCGATGCTGCTGTCGGCCGCGCGCTCGGCCTTGTTCAACCGCGTGCTGGCCGCACGCGTGGAACAGGGCAACTGGGACACGGCGTTGGAAGGCGAGGTGTGGATGCTGGACGGCAGTCGTTCGGTGTTCGGCCCGGAGCCGATGAACGAGGTGCTGGCTGAGCGCTTGGCGCGTTTCGATATCCACCCCAGCGCGCCGTTGTGGGGCGTTGGTGAGCTGCGCGCGACCGATGCCGCAAGGGCACTGGAAGATCAGGCTCTGGGTGATGAACAGGCCTTGGCATTGCGGGTCGGGCTGGAGCAGGCCGGGCTGAAGCAAGAGCGCCGTTCGCTGCGCCTCAAGCCCATGTTGATGCAGCACCAGTGGTTGGCCGACGATGTGCTGGAAGTGTCGTTCGCCTTGCCGCCGGGCTGTTACGCCACCGCAGTGCTGCATGAACTGGGGGAGGTGAGCGACGCCAGCCGCAATGAAATTGCGGGCGCTCCTGCAGCTGAAGCCGAAGCGTCGAGCGAAGAAAGCGCCGCCGAGTAAGCGGTTGGCTAAGTCGTAGCCCGGGTATGCGCAATGCACCCGGGAGGCGCGGCAGCCCGCCCGCGAACAGCTCCGGGTGCGCTGCGCTTACCCGGGTTTCTGCAATGCTGGGGCTGCGCCGTTTGGATGAGCGGTTTTTACTGGCCGAGCAGGAAGGTCAGCGATTGGCCAACAGCACCAGGACCGCACCGGTGCCGCCCTGGGTGGGTGGCGCTGAATGAAATGCCAGCACGTCATTGCGCTGGCGCAGCATGCGGTCAACCAGGTTCTTCAGTACCGGGGCGCCGCCATCTGATTGCAGGCCTTTGCCGTGGATGATGCGCACGCAGCCGTGCTCGTGCGCGCGTGCCTCCAGCAGGAACTGGCGCAGCAGGTTCTCGGCCTGGGCGGCGGTGGCGCCGTGCAGGTCCAGTTCGTCCTGTACTGAATACTGGCCGCGCTTGAGCCGTTGGAACATCTGTGGCGGCAGGTTGTCGCGCCGGTAACTGGCGTTGTCGCCGGCTTCCAGTGGCTTGCTGGAACGTAACAGGCGCGCAAATTCGCCCAAGGCCTCGGATTCATCCTGTTCTGCCATGCGCGCGCGCGGCTTGGGCCGTGGCTTGCCCGCAGCCGGTGCCTCCACCTGGCGCATTGGCGTTACTTCGCCAATGGCTGAGCGGAACAGCGCGGCGTCATCTTCTTCATCTGGGTACGACATTTGTACAGCGTAACGTGCGCGCGGTCGCAGGCAAGCCCTGCGACGGTGGAAAGTGCCGCGGCGCATTCCGGTATCATGGCGGCTCAGGTCGGTCCGTCACGGTGATGTACTAACCGGAGGTTCCGGCGATTGCGGCGCTGAGTGGGAGCGTCGCGTGTTGATCCAGTAACCCAGGCCTTTAATGCGCGTACTTGTATCAAATGACGATGGTGTAGACGCCCCCGGCATCAAGATGTTGGCCGAGCAGCTTCGCAACGCCGGACATGAAGTCACCGTGGTGGCACCTGATCGGGATCGTTCCGGCGCTTCCAACTCACTCACGCTGGATCAGCCGGTGCGTCTGCGCCGCATTGACCACTACACCTGTGCGGTGGCGGGTACGCCCACCGACTGCGTGCACCTGGCGCTGACCGGCATGCTCGAATTCGAGCCGGATATCGTGGTGTCGGGCATCAACAATGCCGCCAACCTCGGCGATGACGTGATCTATTCGGGCACGGTATCTGCAGCGATGGAAGGGCGACATCTTGGCTTGCCCTCGGTGGCGGTGTCGCTGGTCACACACAAGCATGAAGCCAAGAACTTCGTTACTGCCGCGCGCGCTGCGGTGGAGATCGTGTCCCGGCTGATCGCCGATCCGTTGCCGGCCGATACCATCCTCAACGTCAACGTGCCGGATCTGCCTTGGGATGAGATCCGCGGTTTCGAGGTCACTCGGCTTGGCAACCGGCATCGCGCCGAAGCCTGCGTTCCGGCGACCGATCCGCGCGGCAATACCGTGTACTGGATCGGCCCGGCCGGCAGCGAGCAGGACGCCGGCCCCGGCACGGATTTCCATGCAGTGCGCACCGGGCATATTTCGATCACCCCGATCCAGGTTGACCTGACCCGCTATTCGGCCTTGGAAAAGGTCGCCAGCTGGGTAGGTGGGCTGACCGAAACCCTGGGGAAGCCTGAATGACGCCGCGCCTGCGCCTGCAACCGGAGGCCGTGGGTATAGGCATGACCTCGCAGCGGGTGCGCGACCGTCTGGTTGATCGCCTGCGCGAAGTGGGCATTGCAGACGAGGCCACGCTCAACGCCGTGCGGGTGGTGCCGCGGCATCTGTTCATCGATGAAGCGCTGGCGTCACGCGCCTACGAGGACACCGCACTGCCGATCGGCCATGGCCAGACCATCTCCCAGCCCTGGGTCGTGGCGCGGATGACCGAGGTGGTGTTGGCGGTCGCGCCCAAGAAGGTGCTGGAAGTCGGCACCGGCTCGGGTTACCAGGCCGCTATTCTTGGCGCGTTGGGTCTTGAGGTGTTTACCGTCGAGCGTATCGGCGACCTGCTGCGGCAGGCACGCAAGCGCTTTCGTCATCTGGGCATGAACATCCGCACCAAGCACGACGACGGCCGCATCGGCTGGCCCGAGCATGGCCCGTACGACGCCATCGTAGTGACGGCCGCTGCGCCGGCGCTGGTGGATGCCTTGATCGACCAGTTGGCCGTCGGCGGCCGTTTGGTTGCACCAGTTGGTGGCCCCGGTGGACAGGTGCTGTTGCAACTGACCCGGCAGGCCGATGGCACCATTACCCAGGAAGAGCTGGCGCCGGTGAGCTTTGTGCCGTTGTTGCCGGGCATGTTGGACTGAGAACAGGATTACTCACTGAATGAAGATTTTCGGGCCGTTATACGACCGCGCCATGGTTTGGGCTGCCAATGAGCGCGCGCCCACCTATTTGACCGTACTGAGTTTCATCGAGGCCATCATCTTCCCGGTGATGCCGGAAGTGATGCTGATGCCGATGTGCGTGGCGCAGCCGCGCAAGGGCTGGCGTTTTGCGACGCTGAGCTTGGCCGGCTCGATGGTCGGCGCGATGGTGGGCTACGCGCTGGGACATTACGCCTTCGAGGTGCTCAAGCCGGTGTTCGAGGCGATGGGTATGCTGCCGGCCATCGAAAGTGGCATCGCCACCCTGCAGGCCAAGATGGCGGAGTCGCCGTGGGCGGTGTTCACCTTCCTGGTGCTGGGCGGCTTCATGCCCATCCCCATGAAGGTCTTCACATGGGCCTCGGGTATCGTCGGCGTGCCGATGCCGCAGTATGTACTGAGCATGTTGGTCGGACGCGGCAAACGGGTTTATTTGTTGGCGGCGGTGATCCGCTTCGGCGGCGCACAGGCGGCCGAACGGTTGCGGCGCTGGATTGAACCGCTGGGCTGGATCGCCACCGCATTGGTGGTCGGCCTAGTGGCTTGGCTGGTCTGGAGGGCCAAATTCGCATGAATGCATTGATGTTGGGCAAGGGTTTGAGCAGGACGCTGGCCGTGCTGGCAGTGGTCTCGTTGGCAGCGTGTGGTACCGCCACGGTGGTGAAGCCCTCGGGCGGCAGCTCGGGTTCTTCCACTTCCACCACGCCGCGTACCTCGGTGGCCAAGCCAGGACAGACGGCGGTAGTGCGTCGTGGCGATACGCTGTTTGGTATTGCCCGGATCAACAACATCACACCGCGTGATCTTGCTGCATGGAATGGCTTGTCCGAGCCCTACACGATCTATCCGGGGCAGGCCCTGCGTCTGTATCCGGGCGGTGCCACGGCCAGTCGGCCGGCGACCGGTGGTTCGACGAACACCGCTACCCGCCCGGTAACGCCGCCAACGGTCGTCGCGCCGACCCCGGTCAATAGCGGCATCGGCTGGCGCTGGCCTGCTGAGGGCGCTCTGGTCGGCCGGTTTGTGGCTGGTGAGGCCACCAAGCAGGGCGTGGATATCGCTGGCAGCAGCGGCCAGGCGGTGCGTGCCGCTGGTCCTGGCGTGGTGGTGTACTCCGGCGCAGGCCTGGTTGGTTATGGCGAGCTGATCATCATCAAGCACAACGACCAATGGCTGTCGGCCTATGGGCACAACCGCAAGCGCCTGGTCAATGAAGGACAGAACGTGAAGGCGGGCGACCAGATCGCCGAGATGGGCCGTACCGGCACCTCGCGCGACATGCTGCACTTCGAGATCCGCTACAACGGCAAACCGGTCGACCCGCTGGTCTACCTGCCGAAGAAATAAGCGTCAGCTGCCGCGCCAGCCGTAGTGCCGAGCCATGCTCGGCAGGGCTTTCCCAGCCAAGCTGCAATTGTAGTGCCGAGCCATGCTCGGCAAGGGCCTTACCAGCCAAGCCGCAACGTAGTGCCGAGCCTTGCCCGGCACGGCTTTCCCTGCGATGCGTCAGTGCGCACCGAACTTGTGGGAGCGGCGTAAGCCGCGAAGCTGATGAACTATCCGATGCATTGGCTGTAAAGCCCCTGCCGAGCATGGCTCGGCACTGCAGGGAGGCATTCGGCCTTGCCAGCAGGGGCCGAAAATCAGCTGTCGTCGGGATTGCAGGCATGTCTGCAGGCTGATCAACCGTCAGCTTCGCGGCTTACGCCGCTCCCACAAAAATGCCCCGGCGCAGCATGGCTGCGCTCTATTGCGCGCTTTCCAGGATGATGGCCATCACCACGCGGCGGTTTTCGCCGGCCAGTACGTTATACGTGCGTGCGGCCGAGGCGTTGTTCATCACCTCGATGCCGATGCCGCGGGTCAGGCAGGCTGCCATGATCGCGGCGGGTGGGAACACCTGCTTGTCACCTGTGCCCAGAATCACCAGCGCCGGATTCAGGTCCAGTGCTGCTTGCAGATCTTCGGCGCGCAATTGGCTCACCGATGCGACCGGCCAGTCTTCAATCAAGCTGTTCGGCGCAAGGATGAAGCTGCGGCTCAGTGCGCGGTCGTTCACCTGCGCATGGCGGCCATCGGCCGAGCGCAGGGAATAGATGTAATCAGGAAGCTCGCGACTGAACTGCATGGGTATCCTCGGCGATCAGCCGCGCGGCAGCACGATCTGGCGCTTTTCCTTGGCCGGGCGGTACAGCACGGCGACGTGGCCGATGCGCTGCACCAGAGCGGCGCCGCTGGCCTGGATCAGTTCATCGATCAGGGTGTCGCGGGCTTCGCGGTCTTCTGCAGCAACCTTCACCTTGACCAGCTCATGGCGTTCCAACACTTCGTCCAGCTCGGCCAAAAAGGCCGGAGTGACCCCTTTGCCACCGATCTGCAGCAGTGCTTTCAGGTCGTGCGCGATGCCGCGCAGGAATCGGTTCTGGGCCGAGGTCAGGACGATGGACATGCAGGACTACAGGTAATCAAGGGGGTTCAGGGTATCATGACCACCCCTGTGAGCCCCATTGCCGATGCCTTCCCGTAGCAAAAGTAGCCAGCGCTGGCTGAAAGAACACTTCTCCGATCCTTTTGTGAAAAAGGCCCAGAAGGAGGGCATGCGCTCGCGCGCGGCCTACAAACTGGAGGAGCTGCTGGAGCGTGACCGCCTGCTGAAGCCGCATATGGTGGTGGTCGATCTGGGTGCCGCGCCGGGTGGTTGGTCGCAGCAGGTGCGCAGGCAGATGGGCGACACCGGCCGGGTATTGGCGCTGGATATCCTGGAGATGCCGCCCCTGGCTGGCGTCGAGTTCCTTCACGGGGACTTCAGGGAACAAGACGTTCTATCGCAGTTTGAAGCCATGCTCGGCGATGTGCCGGTAGACCTTGTGCTGTCGGATATGGCCCCCAATAAGAGTGGTATGGATGCGGTTGACCAGCCGCGGATGATGCACCTGGCGGAGTTGGCGATGGATTTTGCCGACAACCATCTCAAGCCGGGCGGGGCGTTCCTGATCAAGTTGTTCCAGGGCGTCGGCTTTGATGACTACGTGCGTGAAATGCGCCGTCGTTATGACAAGGTCGCCATTCGCAAGCCGGACGCTTCACGCAAGCGTTCATCCGAGGTTTATGCCTTGGGGCAGGGCAAGCGCACCCAGATAAAGTAAGCTCAGCCATACGACTTTTCAGTATTTAGTATCTAGAGGGACACCGGAGCCGATGAGGATGAACGACCTGACCAAGAACCTCCTGTTATGGGTGGTTGTCGCCGTCGTGCTGATGGTGGTGTTCCAGAGCTTTGCCCCACGCAGTGGGGCCGCCGCCGCTGGCGATGCACGCAATTACACGCAGTTCCTGCAGGAAGTGGATGCGGGCCGGATCAAGTCGGTGGAATACACCGACAAGACCACGCTGACCACCAACCACCTGCGCTTCAAGCGCGCTGATGGTTCCGACGGTGCGCTGTATGCGCCGGCCGACCCGAAGCTGCTGGACCAGCTGTATTCCAAGAATGTTGAAGTTGCCCGTCAGGAACCGGCTGGCCCGAGTTTCTGGGGCATAGTGCTGCAGTTCCTGCCGATACTGCTGCTGATCGGCTTCTGGATCTTCATGATGCGCCAGATGCAGGGCGGTGGCGGTGGTGCCAAGGGCGCGATGTCCTTCGGTAAATCCCGCGCCAAGCTGCAGGGCGAAGACCAGATCAAGGTCACCTTTGCCGACGTTGCTGGCTGCGACGAAGCCAAGGAAGAAGTTGGCGAGCTGGTCGAGTTCCTGCGTGATCCGTCCAGGTTCACCAAGCTGGGCGGCAAGATCCCGCGCGGCGTGTTGATGGTTGGTCCGCCGGGTACTGGTAAGACCTTGCTGGCCCGCGCCATTGCCGGCGAGGCCAAGGTGCCGTTCTTCGCGATCTCCGGTTCGGACTTCGTCGAGATGTTTGTCGGCGTCGGTGCCAGCCGCGTCCGCGACATGTTCGAGCAGGCCAAGAAGCATGCTCCGTGCATCATCTTCATCGACGAAATCGATGCCGTGGGCCGTCACCGCGGCTCGGGCACCGGCGGTGGCCACGATGAGCGCGAGCAGACCCTGAACCAGATGCTGGTCGAGATGGACGGCTTTGAAGGCGGCGAAGGCGTGATCGTGATCGCTGCCACCAACCGTCCGGACGTGCTGGACAAGGCGCTGCTGCGTCCGGGCCGTTTCGACCGTCAGGTCATGGTCGGCCTGCCGGACATCAAGGGCCGCGAGCAGATCCTGCGCGTGCACCTGCGCAAGGTGCCGGCTGCCGATGACGTGCGTCCGGAAGTGCTGGCACGCGGTACCCCGGGTTTCTCTGGTGCCGACCTGGCCAACCTGATCAATGAAGGCGCCCTGTTTGCGGCTCGTCGCAACAAGCAGGAAGTCGACATGAAGGACTTCGAGGACGCCAAGGACAAGATCTATATGGGTCCTGAGCGCCGCAGCATGGTCATGCGCGAGGATGAGCGTCGCAACACCGCTTACCACGAGTCCGGCCACGCCGTTGTCGCCATGTCGCTGCCCAAGGCCGACCCGGTGCATAAGGTCACCATCATGCCGCGCGGTTGGGCATTGGGCGTGACCTGGCAGTTGCCCGAGCACGACCACATCAGCAAGTACCGCGACCGTATGCTGGAAGAGTTGGCGATCCTGTTCGGCGGCCGCATCGCCGAGGAGATCTTCGTCGGTGAGATGTCGACCGGTGCCTCCAATGACTTCGAGCGTGCTACCAAGCTGGCCCGAGGCATGGTTACCAAGTACGGCATGTCCGATGTGATGGGCACCATGGTCTACGCCGACGAAGAAGCCGGCTATGGCATGCACAGCAAGACCATTTCCGAGGCCACCCAGCAGAAGGTGGACGCGGAGATCCGTCGCATCCTCGACGAGCAGTATCAGGTTGCCTACAAGATTCTGGAAGAGAAGCGCGACATCGTCGAAGCGATGACCGCCGCGCTGCTGGACTGGGAAACCATCGATGCCGAGCAGGTCAAGGCGATCATGGAAGGCCGCAAGCCTTCGCCGCCGGCCGGTTGGGTGGACAAGGGTGGCAACAATGACCGTACCGACGACGGCAAGGGTGGCGACGCTCCGCAGCCGGTCGCTCCGATCACCGATCCTGCCGGTCAGCATTGAGTCGGCAGCAGCATCAATGCAAGAAGAACGGGCCGGTTTTCCGGCCCTTTTTTTTTGTCCGCCAGCCGTCGTGCTGGGCGAGAATAGCGGCACTTTGGTTCTCCTTGGTTCTGTCCCATGAATGATTCCACGCCACCGCCCAAGGCACCCTCGGCCAACGTGCCGGAGATGATCATCGCCACCGTGGCCGGTGTCGGTTTCGGGGTGAAGACCAACAACTTTCTGGCCGGTATTTTCATCGGCGTGGTGCTTGGCGTGATCCTGAGCCTGATCGGCAGCCGGATCCGCGCCCGTAACAAGGACTGATTGCTGGCATTTTGCTGCCATCTGTCGGTCAAGAGTGTGCCGCCGGCTTCGCTGGAGCGCCGTTGCGGTGGCTTAAACTAGGTGCTGTTGCAGCCCGCCGGAGCGCCCATGTTTGATGTTTTCCCAACCCTTGAATGTGGCGACCGTACGCTGCGGCTGGATCGGCCGCAGGTTATGGGCATCGTCAACGTCACCCCGGATTCGTTCTCCGACGGTGGCCAGCATGCCGACACCGCTGCTGCCGTCGCGCATGCCTTGGCATTGGTCGAACAGGGGGCTGATCTGCTGGATATCGGCGGCGAATCCACCCGTCCAGGAGCGAGTCCGGTATCGGTGCAGGAGGAAATTGACCGCGTGGTGCCGGTGATTGAAGCCCTGCTTGCGCAGGTTGCGGTGCCGCTGAGCGTGGATACGTTCAAACCGGAAGTGATGCGCGCGGCGTTGGCCGCAGGTGCGCACATGATCAATGACGTGCAGGCTCTGCAGCAGCCCGGTGCGCTGGAGGTTGTTGCTGGGTCGAAGGCCGCAGTAGTGCTGATGCACGCTGTGGGTGGCCCCTATGATGCGGGCGTCATGCAGACCTACGTCGATATCGCCGGCGATGTGCAGCGCTTCCTCGCCGAGCGTATCTTCTCTGCAGAAATGGTGGGTATTGGACGTAAACGTCTGCTTTTGGATCCGGGATACGGGTTCAACAAGGACACGGCACAGAACTTCGCCTTGCTGGCCGCGCAGGATCGCTTGAGCGATCTGGGCGCGCCGGTGCTGGCGGGTTTCTCGCGCAAACGCTGTATTGGTGATGTCACCGGGCGGGCGCTTGCGGCAGAGCGCATGGCCGGTTCGCTGGCTGCGCATCTGCTGGCGGTGCAGAAGGGGGCGGTGATGGTGCGTGTGCATGACGTTGCCGCCACCGTTGACGCACTCAAAGTGCTGGCTGCATTCGATGCGGTTCCAGCGCCGCGCGCCAATAAACCTGCCATGCCACGCTGGCCGGACGAGGATTGATGGGCATCGATCAACGCCCCTTGGCCGTCGCCCTGATGGGGCCGACCGCCTCGGGCAAGACAGCAGCCGCCATCGCGCTCGCCAAGGCCTATGACGGTGAAATCGTCAGCGTCGATTCGGCGCTGGTCTACCGTGGCCTGGACATTGGTGCGGCCAAGCCGGACGCCGCCGAGCAGGACGGCATCCGCCATCACCTGCTGGATCTGCGCGACCCCTGGCAGACCTATTCGGCGGCCGAGTTCTCCGCTGACGCGACGGCGGCAGTGCGTGACATCGTTGCGCGCGGCAAATTACCGATTCTGGCTGGTGGTACCGGGCTGTACTTCCGTGCCCTCCTGCAGGGGCTGTCGCCGATGCCGGAGGCCGACCCGGCCATGCGCGCGGCAATTGCCGCCGAGGCCGAGGTCTTTGGCTGGTCGGCCTTGCACGCGCAGCTGGCAACTATCGACCCGGTCGCCGCAGCGCGCATCCACGCCACCGATCCGCAGCGCATCCAGCGGGCGTTGGAGGTCTATCGACTGACCGGGAAGCCGATCAGCTATTGGCAGGGCCTGCCAGGCATCGCCCGCCTGCCGGCTCGGGTGCTGAAGCTGGTGCTGGCCCCGGCTGATCGTGCAGTGCTGCATCAGCGCATCGAGCGTCGTTTCGATCTGATGCTGGAGCGCGGTTTCCTGGACGAAGTGCGGGCGTTGCGGGTGCTGCCGCAGATGGCTGCGGTGGCCGCGCCATTGGACCTGCCGGCGGTACGAGCGGTCGGTTACCGACAGGCTTGGCAGTTCCTGGATGGGCAGGGCACAGTCGCCCAGTTCCGCGACAAGGGCGTGTTTGCCACCCGGCAGCTGGCCAAACGTCAGCTCACCTGGCTGCGCGGCGAGCTGGATGCCCGCTGGTTCGACCCGGTTCGGGACATGTCTGGTGTGCAGAACGCGGTTTCCCGCTTTCTGCAAGGCTGAGCGCCCGCCGGGCGGTGTACCATCAGGGTCCGGACGGGCAGGGGACGCCGCCATCGGTCCGGTCCATAAAAACAATAACGAGGAGTAGACGATGTCCAAGGGGCAGTCTTTGCAGGATCCGTTTCTGAATGCGTTGCGCCGTGAGCGCGTGCCGGTTTCGGTCTACCTGGTAAATGGCATCAAATTGCAGGGCACGATTGAGTCGTTCGACCAGTTCGTGGTGCTCCTGCGCAACACCGTCAGCCAGATGGTCTACAAGCACGCCATTTCCACCGTGGTGCCGGCGCGCAATGTGCGCGTGGGGCCGGGTGGTGGCTATGTGCAATCGGGTGATGGAAGTCAGGCAGCTGATGACGAAATTGACAACGACAACGAATAAGCAGGTGGCGGCGCATGTTTGACCGCTCTAAAAAGGGCGAACATGCGCTGTTGATCCAGCCGCATGTTGGCCGGTTGGAAGAAGACGTACTGGAGGAGTTCACCGATCTGGCGCGCTCGGCCGGGGCAAGCATTGCCGCGACCATCAGTGCACGCATGGACAGGCCGAACCCTTCGACGTTGATCGGCAGCGGCAAGCTGGAAGAAGTGAAGGCTGCGGCCGACGCTACCGGCGCCGATCTGGTGCTGGTCAACCATCAACTCAGCCCGGTACAGGAGCGCAACCTTGAGCGCTACCTGGAGCGCCGGGTGATTGATCGCACCGGTCTGATCCTGGATATCTTTGCTCAGCGTGCACATAGCCACGAAGGCAAGCTGCAGGTTGAGCTTGCCCAGTTGCGGCATATGGCGACGCGGCTGGTTCGTGGCTGGACGCACCTTGAGCGTCAGCGCGGTGGTTCCATCGGTCTGCGCGGCCCGGGTGAAACCCAGCTGGAAACCGACCGCCGCCTGCTGCAGAAGCGGGTGGAACAGCTGCAGAAGCGGCTGGAGAAGGTCGAGGTGCAGCGCACCCAGATGCGCCGCGCCCGCGTGCGCAGCGAAATGCCGCGTATCGCACTGGTTGGCTACACCAATGCCGGCAAGTCCACCTTGTTCAACGCGCTGACCGGTGCCGGTGCCTACGCCGCCGATCTGCTGTTTGCGACGCTGGACCCCACCGTGCGACGTATCACCTTGCCCGGTGGCAACGCGATGCTGGCTGACACGGTCGGTTTCGTGCGCAATCTGCCGCATGACCTGGTGGCGGCGTTCCGTTCCACGCTTTCCGAAGCGCGTGAGGCGGATTTCCTGCTGCATCTGGTCGACGCCGCCGATCCGCTGCGCGAGGAACGCATCGCCCAGGTCGATGAAGTGTTGGAAGCCGTAGGTGCGGGCGACCTGCCGCAGCTGCTGGTGTTCAACAAGATCGATCGCATCGAAGGTGCTGAAGTGCGCCATGATGCACAGGATGGCGTTCCGGACGAATCACGGCGCGAGCGGGTTTGGGTTTCCGCGCGTGATGGCCGGGGTCTGGAACTGCTGCAATCGGTATTGGGCAAACGCCTAGGCCTGCAGCATGTCACCGGCCAGGTCCGTCTGCCGCCAAGTGC
The DNA here is from genome assembly GCF_056759935.1 of Stenotrophomonas sp. STEN035. Classification (NCBI taxonomy): domain Bacteria; kingdom Pseudomonadati; phylum Pseudomonadota; class Gammaproteobacteria; order Lysobacterales; family Lysobacteraceae; genus Stenotrophomonas; species Stenotrophomonas sp. STEN035. The sequence continues at coordinate 9,124 of NZ_JBRRDY010000018.1, read as the reverse complement.
TGGCCGCCTGCGTGCGCGCCTGCATCAGTTGGAAGTCATCCGCAGTGAGCAGGCCGATGAAGAAGGTTGGCTGATCGACGTGGATATCCCGATTGCCGAAGCCGAAAAGCTGGCGGCAAGCGAGGACGGTGCGGTGATCAAGCCTTTGCTGCCGGAAAAGCTGCCTGAATGGTGATTCGGGCGGGAAGAGACAGCCGGCCTCGTGCCGGCTGTTTTGTTTTGTAGGAGCGGCGTAAGCCGCGAAGCAGGGGTTCCTGAAGCTGGTAGCACCAGTGCGATCTGATGATGTGTCGGCTTCGCGGCTTAGGCCGCTCCTACAACTCCGGCAGCTACCGCCTCACACCTGTGCCCTGACACGTGGGCGTCATCTGCGGTAAAACGTAAGGGTTCTCCGCCCAGCCCCCTTACCGCAATGTCCAATCCAACCGATGCCGATCTCAACGCCCTGGCCGCTGCGCTCGGCGAACGCCTGCAGCAGGCCTCCGTGCAGCTGGTAACCGCGGAAAGCTGCAGTGGCGGTTGGATCGCCAAGAGCATGACCGATATCGCCGGCTCCTCTGCGTTCTTCGACTGCGGCATGGTGGTCTACAGCTATGAAGCCAAGCAGCGCCTGCTCGGCGTCCGCGCGCAGACGCTGGAGCAGTTCGGTGCGGTCAGCCGCGAAACCGTGCTGGAAATGGTTGCTGGCGCGCTGATCAATTCCGGCGCAGGTGTGGCGGTGGCGGTGACCGGCATCGCCGGCCCCGGCGGTGGCAGCCCGGACAAGCCGGTCGGCAGCGTCTGGATCGGCTGGAAGCGCCGTGGCGGCTATGCGCGCGCGCAGTTGTTCCAGTTCGATGGCGATCGCGATGCGGTACGCAGGCAAACCGTGGATGCCGCATTGCGCGGCATCGACGAGCATCTATGACATGCTGGCCCGGCCAGCAACCGGGATGAGTCGCGATGTGGGAAACACTGGGCACGGTCCGTGATCTGGGCCGCTTGCAGGAAATAGCAGCGGTTCTGATCCGCTATGGTTTCGGCGACGTGGTGCGCCGTACCGGCTTGGCGTCGGTGCTGGAGCGGGCAGGCCGGCTGGTGCGCTGGAACGACAGCCAGCAGATGCTGCGGATGACCGCGCCGGTTCGCGTACGCAGCGCGATGCAGGAATTGGGGCCAACCTTCGTCAAGCTTGGCCAGGTGCTGGCCACGCGTGTGGACCTGTTGCCGCCGGAATGGATCGCCGAGCTGTCCGAGCTGCAGAATGCGGTGCCCGCGCTGCCTTATGCCGTGATTCGCGAGCAGTTGGAGGCCGATCTCGGCGCGCCGCCGGCGCAGGTATTCGCCTTTCTCGATGAAAGCCCGATGGCTGCCGCGTCGTTGGCGCAGGCGCATCGCGCGCGTCTGCACGATGGCCGTGAGGTGGTGCTGAAAATACGCAGGCCCGGCATCCGCGATGTGGTTGAAGCCGATCTGCGCCTGCTGGCGCGGCTGGCTGAAATCGTCGAAGCGCGCCTGCCGGATCTGCGCCGCTATCGGCCAGCGGAAGTGGTACAGCAGTTCACCCAGTCGCTGCGCAGCGAGATGGATTTCGCCGCCGAGTGCCGTAATTCCGAGCGCATCGCACGCAACTTCGATGGCCGCGATGACATCCTGATTCCCGGCGTGCATTGGCAGTGGACCTGCGAAAGCCTCAACGTGCAGGACTTCGTTGATGGCATTCCCGGCCGCAAGCTGGAGGCCGTCGACGACGCTGGCTTGGACCGTGCTGCGCTGGCCCGGCGTGGTGCCGAGATCGTGCTGAAAATGGTGCTGGAAGACGGCTATTTCCATGCCGATCCGCATCCCGGCAATATTTTCTACATGCGCGACGGGCGCATCGGCGTGATCGACTTCGGCATGGTCGGTGCGCTGTCCGAAGCGCGCCGCTTCCAGGTTGCGCAGTTGCTGCACGGGCTGGTCGAGCAGGAGCCGCAGGTGGTCGCCGACGTGCTGCTGGATTGGGCTGGCGGTGTGGAAGTCGACGAAGGTCGCCTGCAACAGGACATCAGCCAATTCGTCGATCAATACCGCGGCGTGCCGTTGAAGGACCTGCGCATCGGCCTGATGCTCGGTGACATCACCCAGTTGCTGCGCAGCTACAGCCTGACCTTGCCGGCCGACCTTGCGCTGATGATCAAGGCTTTCCTGACCCTGGAAGGCATGGGCCGGCAGCTGGATCCGGATTTCGACATGGCCAGTGCCGCGCGCCCGTTCCTGGAGCGGGTAGTACTGCAGCGTTATGCGCCCAAGGCACTGCTCAAGCGCGGCCGCCGCAGCTTGTTGGGGATGCTGGATCTGGCCGGCGAATTGCCACGTGATCTGCGCCGGTTGGTGCAGGCTGCGCGGCGCGGGCAGCTCAAGCTGCGGGTGGAAACCACCGCCTTGCAAGGCTTCGGCGATCAGGTCAATCGTGCCGCCAACCGCTTGGTGGTCGGCGTCATCACCGCTGCTTTGATCATTGGCTCGTCGATCGTGATGCACAGCGTAGGCGGACTCTCCAGTCGTTGGTTCCTGGCGTTGGGGCTGTGCGGCTTCGTCGGCGCGGGCATCTGCGGGGTCTGGATACTGTTCTCGATCTGGCGCAGCGGTCGCCACCACTGATCTTCGCCGAGGGACTTGCAGATCTTTTTGTTAGTAGTAATACTACTAACCATGAACCTCACCGACACCCAGCAGGCCATCCTCGACTTGATCGCTGAGCGCATCGAGGCCGAGGGCATGCCGCCATCGCAGACCGAGATCGCCCGCGCCTTTGGTTTCAAGGGTGTGCGCTCGGCCCAATACCACCTGGATGCATTGGAGGCGGCCGGCGCCATCGAGCGCGTCCCCGGCCGTGCACGTGGCATCCGCCTGGTACGCCAGGATGGCGAGGGCGATGCGGAGCAGGAGTCGCAGCTGCCGGCGCAGGCTGCCAACGACGAAGTGCTGCGCCTGCCGATCCTCGGCCGGGTTGCTGCTGGCCTGCCGATCGGTGCCGACATCGGTTCGGATGACTACGTGGTGCTGGACAAGGTGTTCTTCTCGCCGGCGCCGGATTACCTGCTGAAAGTGCAGGGCGACTCGATGATCGACGAAGGCATTTTCAATGGCGACCTGATCGGCGTGCACCGTACCCGTGACGCGGCCTCCGGGCAGATCGTCGTGGCGCGCATCGACGACGAAATCACGGTCAAGCTGCTGAAGATCGCCAAGGACCGGATCCGCCTGCTGCCACGCAACCCCGACTACGCGCCGATCGAAGTCCTGCCCGACCAGGATTTCTCCATCGAGGGGCTGTATTGCGGCCTGCTCAGGCCAAACCGCTGAAACGTACAGATTAGAGGTTCGCGGATCTGGATCCAGCGGAGCTTGAATCTGCGCATTTCGCAGCCGTAACTGACTGTTTCCCTTACGTAGGGTGGGTGTTTGGGCTGCTGTCGGTATCCTTGTCAGCCAAATAATTTTGTCGTCCCGGTTGCAGTCTCAGTCTGTGCGATACGACACCCCTACAGTGGACCCCATGACGAAATCAACGAAATCAACCCCGAGGACGAACGCGATGGACGAGAACAAGAAGCGCGCGCTTACTGCTGCACTGAGTCAGATCGAAAAGCAGTTCGGCAAAGGCTCGGTGATGCGTATGGGCGACCGCGTTGTCGAGCCCGTCGAGATCATCCCTACGGGCTCGTTGATGCTGGACATCGCACTCGGCATAGGTGGCCTGCCCAAGGGTCGTGTGGTCGAAATCTATGGCCCGGAATCCTCGGGCAAGACCACCCTGACCCTGCAGGCGATTGCCGAGTGCCAGAAGCTGGGCGGCACCGCTGCCTTCATCGACGCCGAGCACGCACTGGACCCGATCTACGCCGCCAAGCTGGGCGTCAATGTCGACGACCTGCTGCTGTCGCAGCCGGACACCGGTGAGCAGGCGCTGGAAATCGCCGACATGCTGGTGCGTTCGGGCTCGGTCGACATCGTGGTGGTCGACTCGGTCGCTGCGCTGACCCCGCGTGCTGAAATCGAAGGCGAAATGGGCGATCAGCTGCCGGGTCTGCAGGCCCGTCTGATGAGCCAGGCGCTGCGCAAGCTGACTGGCAACATCAAGCGCTCCAATACGCTTGTCATCTTCATCAACCAGCTGCGCATGAAGATCGGCGTGATGATGCCGGGCCAAAGCCCGGAAGTGACCACCGGCGGCAACGCGCTGAAGTTCTATGCCTCGGTGCGCCTGGATATCCGTCGTATCGGCGCGATCAAGAAGGGCGACGAGATCATCGGTAACCAGACCAAGATCAAGGTGGTCAAGAACAAGCTGGCGCCGCCGTTCAAGCAGGTCATCACCGAAATCCTCTACGGCGAAGGCATCTCCCGCGAGGGCGAGCTGATCGACATGGGCGTGGAAGCCAAGCTCGTCGAGAAGGCTGGCGCCTGGTACAGCTACGGTGAAGAGCGCATTGGCCAGGGCAAGGACAACGCCCGCGGCTATCTGCGTGACAACCCGCAGGTTGCAGTTCGCCTTGAGGCCGAGCTGCGCGAGAAATTCCAGCCCACCGAGGCGGCGCGCGAAGAAGGCGATGACGAAGACGGCGAGGAGTGATTTTCCCGCGGGAGCGGGCGGCGCATCGTCAGTGACGTCGTCCGCTCCTGCGGCATTTTGTCCATGAAGACCCCGCGCCAGGGATGGGGCGGGGTTGGGCGTTGCCGGGTTCTGGCGTGGCGGAATTGGGCCGGCCGGAGTTGAGCTTGGCCCAATCAAGCCCGGCCCAACCAAGCCCGGCCGAACCAAGCCTGGCCGAACCAAGCCTGGCCGAACCAAGCGGTGGTGTTCTGATGACCGAGATCGACGATCAGCCTGAGGGCAAAACCAAGCGTGGTCGCCAGCAGACGCCGCTGCAACGTGCACTGGGCCTGCTGGTCAGGCGCGAGCATTCGCGCAAGGAGCTCGGCCGCAAGCTGAAATCGCGTGGTGTGGATCCCGATGCGGTCGATGCGGCGGTGGCCAAGCTGGCCGAAGAAGGCTGGCAGGATGACACCCGCTTTGCCCAATCCGTGGTTCGCAACCGCGCCGGGAGTGGTTATGGGCCGCTACATATCCGCGCGGAGCTGGGCACCCATGGGCTGGACAGCGAGCAGATCGAGGCCGCGATGGCCTCGTTTGAAGGCGATTGGACTGAAAATGCGCGTGAGCTGGTATGCCGCCGTTTTGGTGCCAGTGGCCCGGAAGATCTGGCGCAGCGGCGCAAAGCCGCGGATCTATTGGCCCGCCGTGGCTTTGACGGCAACTGTATCCGCCAGGCCAGCCGCTACGATCCAGAGGACTGAGCAGGACTGGGCGGGCTGGGCCTGATACCCTTTCAGGGTTTCGGTTGTCCCGAATTCCCGCGCCCGCATGGGCTGCTGGGACCCGCTTGCCAGCTTACCGCCAGTCCCCATGAATACACCTGCCAAATTTACGACCTCCCAGATCCGCGCTGACTTCCTCGAATTCTTCAAGGGCAAAGGCCACACCATCGTGCCGTCGGCACCTTTGGTGCCGGGCAACGACCCGACCCTGCTGTTCACCAACTCGGGCATGGTCCAGTTCAAGGACGTGTTCCTGGGCGCGGAAAAGCGCAGCTACGTGCGCGCGGCCGACGTCCAGCGCTGCCTGCGTGCCGGTGGCAAACACAACGATCTGGACCAGGTCGGTTACACCGCGCGTCACCATACCTTCTTCGAAATGCTGGGCAACTGGTCGTTCGGCGATTACTTCAAGAAGGACGCCATTGCCTGGGCATGGGAGCTGCTGACCCAGGTCTGGAAGTTGCCGGCCGATCGCCTGCTGGTCACCGTTTACCAGACCGATGACGAGGCCTACGCGCTGTGGCGCGACATGATCGGCATCCCGGAATCGCGGATCGTACGCATCGGCGACAACAAGGGTGCCCCGTTTGCGTCGGACAACTTCTGGCAGATGGCCGATACCGGTCCCTGCGGTCCCTGCACCGAGATCTTCTATGACCACGGCGACCATATCGCCGGTGGCCCGCCGGGCTCGCCGGACGAAGATGGCGACCGCTTCATCGAAATCTGGAACCTGGTGTTCATGCAGTTCGATCGCCAGCCAGACGGCTCGCTGCAGCCGCTGCCGGCTCCGTGCGTGGACACCGGCATGGGCCTGGAGCGCCTGGCGGCGATCCTGCAGCACGTGCACACCAACTATGAGATCGACCTGTTCCAGGCGCTGATCCGCAAGGCGTCCGAGCTGACCGGCATGGCCGATCTGGAGAACAAGTCGCTGCGGGTGATCGCCGATCACATCCGCGCCTGCTCGTTCCTGATCGTCGATGGCGTGCTGCCGTCCAACGAAGGCCGTGGCTACGTCCTGCGCCGCATCATCCGTCGCGCCCTGCGCCATGGCTGGATGCTGGGCGTGCGCCAGCCGTTCTTCAACAAACTGGTGCCGACCCTGATCGAGCAGATGGGCGAGGCCTATCCGGAACTGCCGGCGCAGGCCGACATCGTCGTGCGCGCACTGCTGGCCGAGGAAGAGCGTTTCGCTGAAACCCTCGATTCGGGCATGAAGATCTTCGATGACGTTGCCGCCAAGGTCAGTGATGGCGTCATTCCGGGCGTCGACGCATTCCGTCTGTACGACACCTATGGCTTCCCGGTTGACCTGACCGCCGATATCGCCCGCGAGCGTGGCATGACGGTGGATATGGCCGGCTTTGACGCCTCGATGGAACACCAGCGCGAAACCGCGCGTGCGGCCGGCAAGTTCGGTGGCGGTGTGACGCTTTCCGCCGAACTGGTCTCCACTCTGAGCCCTACTGTTTTCCTCGGCTACGACCGTCTCCAGGCTGACGGCCTGAAGGTTGTCGCGCTGATCAAGGGCGGCCGCGCGGTCGATGCCGTGCAGGCGGGCGATGAAGTCATCGTGTTCACTGCGCAGACCCCGTTCTATGCCGAGTCCGGTGGCCAGGTCGGTGATACCGGCGTGCTGTCGGCAAGCGGCATCAAGCTGGCCGTGAGCGATACGCAGAAGTTCGCTGGCCAGTTCCACGGCCATGTCGGCAAGCTGGAGCAGGGTGCGCTGAAGGTCGGCGATGTGCTGGCCGGCGCGGTCGATGCTTCGCGCCGCAGCGCCACCATCCTCAACCACTCCGCTACCCACCTGCTGCACGCTGCCCTGCGCGAAGTGCTGGGCACCCATGTGCAGCAGAAGGGCTCGCTGGTGGCGCCGGATCGTCTGCGTTTCGACTTCTCGCACTTCCAGCCGATCACTGCCGAAGAACTGGCCGTCATCGAGCGCAAGGTCAACGAGCAGGTGCGTGCCAACAACGCCGCCGAAGTGCACAACATGGGCATGCAGGAAGCCTTGGACTTCGGTGCCATGGCGCTGTTCGGCGAGAAGTACGGCGAGAACGTGCGCGTGCTGAAGATGGGCGAGTACTCCACCGAGCTGTGCGGCGGCACCCATGTTTCGCGGACCGGCGATATCGGCCTGTTCAAGATCACCTCCGAGGGTGGTGTGTCCTCGGGCGTGCGTCGTATCGAGGCGGTGACCGGGCAGGGTGCGCTGGACTATGTAGCTGACGAGGAGGCGCGCCTGCACGAAGCTGCGCAGCTGCTTGGCGGCAGTGCCGGTGACGTGGTCGACAAGATCCGCCAGCTGGGTGAGCGCCAGAAGAAGCTTGAGCGCGAGCTGGAGGCACTGAAGGCCAAGGTCGCCTCAGGCGCTACCGCTGACTTGGGCGGTTCGGCAGTTGATGTGGCTGGCGTGAAGGTGCTGGCGGTACGCCTGGAAGGCTTTGATGCCAAGGCGCTGCGCGATGCGATGGATCGCCTGAAGCAGCAGTTGGGCGATGCCATCATCGTGTTGGCGGGTGTGCAGGACGGCAAGGCGGCCTTGGTTGCCGGCGTCAGCGGCGCAGCGCTGGGCAAGGTGAAGGCGGGCGAGCTGTTGGCCCACGTCGCCGCCCAGATCGGCGGCAAGGGCGGCGGTCGTCCTGACATGGCCCAGGGTGGCGGTGAGGATGGTCCCAAGCTGGTGGCGGCCCTTGAGGGCGTGCTGGAGTGGGTCAAGCCACATCTGGCCTGAATGTGACAAGTAATGCACCTTGAAGCTGTTCGCGCCCTGACGGTAACATTGGGAGTCTTTTCCCCTTTGTCGTGGGGCGCATAGCTGGAAGCGCGCCAATGCCGGTGGGAAACCCACCGGTTCCATGGAGATTTACACAATGTTGATCCTGACTCGCCGTGTAGGCGAAACCTTGATGATCGGCGACTCGGTCAGCGTGACCGTGCTCGGCGTCAAGGGCAACCAGGTACGTATCGGTATCACCGCGCCGAAGGATGTTGCTGTCCATCGCGAGGAGATTTTCCAGCGTATCCAGCGTGGCGATGAGCCCGCAACTCCCGGAAGTGAAGAAACTTCCGAATAAGGGGTTTACCTTTCACCCCGTTTAACGTTATTCTTCGCGCCCCGCTACGGAATACACGTAACGGGGCAAGAGAAACGGAGTGATGCCCGAGTGGCTGAAGGGGCTCCCCTGCTAAGGGAGTATAGGGTTAAAAGCTCTATCGAGGGTTCGAATCCCTCTCACTCCGCCAGTTTCAAAAAAGCCCCTTTATCGGGGCTTTTTTGTGTCTGTAGGTTTTTCATTTGCGATCTCTTTGAGTTTCAGTTTCTTTTTCGAAATGGTCGTGGGCGGATGTTATGTCGCGCGAGATGGTGGTGCGCGACGGTTCGGCGCAGGCGCGCTGCGTTGAGGTTTTCGCCGTAGAGCCGAGCCATGCTCGGCAGGGGCTTTCCCGGTGGGGCGTCTGCCGAGCATGGCTTGGCACTGCGGTGCTTGCGTTCCTGCAACGCTGGTGCGCGCTGAAGGGTCTGTGAAGTGTGGTGGCGTTGCATGTTGTGGTGCCGCTGTAGAGCTGGGCCATGCTCTGCTATAGCTTCCCGGTAAGGCCTTTGCCGAGCATGGCTCGGCACTACAGTGCTTGCGCTCCTGCGGCGCTCCTGCAGCGGCTGGTGCGCGCTGAAGGATCTGTGTGGGGGGGGGGGGGGGGGGGGGGGGGGGCCCGGGGGGGGGGGCGGGTTTGGGGCTGCCCCCCGGGGGGCGGGGGGTGCGCCGGTTGGGCC